>JALOSP010000071.1 GCA_025458365.1 Hyphomonadaceae bacterium | reverse complement strand
TCACCGAGGTGGTCGGCCTGGAAGGTGAGGTCATCATCACCCAAGACCTGCTGACCTATGAGGTCGAAGGTGAAGATGCCAACGGCAAGATCATTGGCAAGCACCGCTCGACCGGGATCGCCCGCCCGAAATTCTGGGATCGTGCCCGCTACTACGGCCTCGAACGGGATCTGGCCGAAGCGCTCGATGCTGCCGATGTCTAGGACACCCGCCTGATGGATCGTTCCCTCATTCTCCCCGCCACCATTGCTCTGGCCGTGGTCCTGTTCGGGATCGCGCTGGCCAGCGGCGGTAACGAGGCGTCCGACAAGCGTATCGAAGCTGTGTCCAAGCGCAAGGAAACCAACCTGCGCCGCAAGTCCGACCCGGAAGCCGACCGGCGCAAGAAGCTGATTGGCGGCATCAAGGAGATCGAAGCGCGGGAAAAGCAGCTGCGCAAGGCGCGTCTGTCGATCACCTCGCGCTTGCAGCAGGCTGGCCTGTCGATCACGCCGATGACATTTTATCTGGTGTCCGGCGGTGTGGGTCTGATCGCTGCGATGCTGGTTCTGTTCACGGGTCAGCCAGCCTACTTCGCCTTGGGCGCGGCCTTTGCCGGGGGGTTGGGCCTGCCTCGCTGGGTGCTCGGCTTCCTCGTCGGACGCCGCCAGAAGAAGTTCATTGCCGAATTTGCCGGGTCGATCGAGGTGATCGTCCGTGGCGTGAAATCCGGCCTGCCGCTTAACGAATGCCTCAAGATCATCGGGCGCGAGGCCCCGGAGCCTCTGTCGGGCGAGTTCCGGCGTCTGGTGGATCAGGTGGCGGTCGGTGTGCCTTTCGATCAAGCGCTGGCGAAGATGTACGAGCGCATGCCGCTGTCGGAAGTCAGCTTCTTTTCGATTGTTTTGGCGATCCAGCAGAAGGCCGGGGGCAATCTGTCAGAGGCATTGCAGAACCTCGCCACTGTGCTGCGGTCACGCAAACTGATGCGCGAGAAGGTCAAGGCGCTGTCATCAGAAGCCAAGGCCTCGGCCGGTATTATCGGCGCTTTGCCGGTCGCTGTCATGGTGCTGGTGGGGATCACCAGCCCCGACTACATCATGCTGCTGTTCACCGAACCCACGGGCCATATGGGTCTGATGATCGGTGCGGGCATGATGACGGCGGGCATCCTGGTGATGCGCAACATGATCAATTTCGACATCTGAGGCGGTGCGATGTTTCACGAAGTGAAGAATTTCGCAGTCGCCTTCACCGACCCGGCGACCGTGGCCAGTTTCCTGCTGCTGGCGGCCTGTCTGGTCACGGTGCTGACAGTCGCGGTTCCGCTGGCCAAGGGCGACCGGCTGGCATCGCGCATGAAACTTGTGGCCGCCAACCGGGACGAGCTTCGCCGGAAGTCCCGCGTTGCATTGGCCGAAGGGCAAGGTGCCCTGCGCAAGCAGGACAAGGGACCGTGGAAGCGGATCAGCGACCTGCTCAATCTGCAGAAGTTGCTGGAAGACCCCAATGTGGTGCAAAAACTCACCGAAGCCGGATTGCGCGGCCCTGCACCGGTCTCGATCTTCTACGTGGCACGGTTTGCAACGCCCATCGTCTTCTTTCTGGCGGCGCTGATCTACCTGTTTGCCACAGGATCCGAGCTGGAGGGCAACATGCGCCTGCTGGTCGCGGTCGGGGCCTGCGCCATCGGGTTCTATCTGCCGAACCTCGTGATCGCCAATCTGGCTGCCAAACGGCGCACATCGATCATGCGCGCCTTTCCCGACGCGCTCGACCTCTTGCTGATCTGCGTCGAGTCCGGGATGTCGATCGAAGCCGCGTTCCAGCGGGTCGGCGCCGAAATCGGATCCTCGTCGGTCGAGCTTGCCGAAGAACTGAGCCTGACGACAGCCGAGCTGAATTACCTGCAAGACCGTCAGGAAGCCTATCAGAACCTCGCAAAACGCACGAACCATCCCGGTGTCAAGGGCGTCGCGATGGCGCTGACCCAGGCTGAACGCTATGGTACGCCACTGGGATCTGCACTGCGCGTCATGGCCAAGGAGAACCGCGAGATGCGGATGACCGAGGCGGAAAAGAAGGCAGCCGCCCTTCCTGCCAAGCTGACAGTTCCGATGATCCTGTTCTTCCTGCCGGTGCTGTTCATCGTGATCCTGACCCCGGCCTACATCCGCTGGCAGCAGTTGCAAGGCGCCGGTTGAGGCAGGTTAGCCCCGCAACGTCCGGCCACCCCGAGTGGGCAATGTGTGCCACAAACTGAGGATCGGACGTGCAGACCGGACGAAGCGTCTGCGAAGGACAAGCCTGGTGGCCTCGACTGTCGCATCGGGCCGTGTCATCCCCTTGTCATGCGTCAACAGCTTGATCCTCCTTTCGGGCACTTTGCTCTGTCGTCATTCGAGGCGGCACTTGTGGGCTGGTGTCGGCGGCAGGGCGCTGGGGCTGCAAGCCGGCTGGCTGCATCACTTGCACGACGGGTTCTCGGGCGACGCCTGGCCGCGCCAGTGGACATCGAAGTCTGGGGCATGCCCATGCGGCTGGAGCCGCTGGGCAATGTGACAGAGAAGCGGCTGCTGCTTTCACCGGACCGGTTCGAGCGTCGCGAGCTGGAATGGCTGGCCGACCGCCTCGGTGAAGGTGACGTGTTCATCGACGTTGGCGCCAATATCGGTGCCTTTTCCATCTGGGTTTCGAGGCTGACAGGTCCATCCGGCACGATCCTCGCCATCGAGCCTCAGCCTGATGTATGCGCCAGACTGCGCGCCAACCTGAGTCAGTCGCCAGCTGCCGGGGCCGCGATTGTCGAGCAATGCGCCATCAGTGCCATGCGCGGCACGGCCCGCCTGAACCTGTCTGACTGCAACCAGGGCGAGGCATCGCTGCAGCGCTCCAACTCGACGGCCGGTTGTATCGAGGTGGATGTCTGGCCCTTGCATCTTTTGCTCACCCATCATGGGATCACCGCGATCCAGGCCTTGAAGATCGATGTGGAGGGCCATGAATCAGAGGCTCTGATGCCGTTCTACCAGACCGCACCCCGGTCTCTGTGGCCGCGCCACCTGATTTTCGAGCGCGACACGGGTGCCACAACAGGCTCCTTGCTGGCGGCCCTGTCCGGTTTTGGCTATCGGCTGGACATGACAACCAAGCGCAATCACGCACTCACCCTCGTCTGAACGGGTTGGTCGCGTGCGGCGTGCCCGCTCCAATGCGGCGGCTCTATCGGGCAGGCCGCTTCAGCAGCACATAAAAAGCGCCACTGCCGCCATGCCGCGCGTGAGCTTGGGCATAGCTGGTGACATGCGGGCGCAAGTACGCACCGTTGAGCCAGTCCGGCAGCCGTCTGCGGATCACGCCGGGTTGGGGCGCGATAAAGTCCTCTGGCTCCACGTCAAGCCCTTTGCCGGTAATCACCAGCACGCAACCGAACCCGCGCTGGCGCATGGCCGGGATAAACAGCCCCAAGGCGTGCTCGGCCTGTGATCGGGTCATGCCGTGCAAATCGATCCGCGCCTCAACCTCCAGCCGACCGCGCCGGACCCGTTTGTGACCCCCGGCATCGGGAAGCGCGGCGGCGCGTGGTGCCGGCTGGCCTGGCAGGGCCTTTTCGGCAGTCTTGACCGGCGGAGCCGCGCTTGTCCCGGCCCGAACCGTCTTTGGTGCTGGATCAGCCACTGGGACAGTGACAGGCCGGGCTGGCCCGATCGGTGTCACGCTGCCTGCCACCACCTGCCACAGTCGCGCCTCGTCGGGTCGCAGGTGGCGGCCGCCGGACATCGGTTGTCAGCGCTGCAGGTTGGCAGCAGGGTCCATGCCGGACGGCAACAGAACCCACCAGCGCAGGCTATGGTTGACCCGGCCCGCCCGCAGGCCTGCCTCCAGCCCGGTCCCCCAATACAGGTCTGCCCGCAAGGGCCCGCGGATCGCGCCACCGGTATCCTGTGCCACCGCCAGCCGCTGGAACGTGGCGTCGCTGGCATTGCCCAGCCTGGCGGAGTGAGCCTCAAGGAAGAATGGTACGCCATAGGCATGGAAGGCCGGGTCAACGGCAATTGCACCATTGCCTTCAAGCGGCAGGCCTTGTGCGCCACGCGGCCCTGCTGTCGGGTCTTCGATCGTCTCGAGCCGGAAGAACACGACGCGCGGGTTGGCGTTCATCACATCGCGCGCTGCTGCCGGGTCTGCGGTCCGGAACCAGCCGGTGATGGCGTCGGCCGAGGCGCCGCTGGCAGACAGCGCACCGCGCCGGATCAACTCCCGCCCGACTGATCCGAATGTCTGCCCGTTGTGGGCGGCAAATGCGGCCCGCATCTGGCTTCCGTCCGGGAACACCAGCCGACCCGAGCCCTGGATCTGCAGGGAGAGCACCTCGCCCATCTCGCCCCAAGCCAGAATGGGTGCGCTGGTCTCGCTGATCCCCGCCCGCGGAGGGTAAGGCACGAGCCGCCCATTCTCGACCCGACCGAACCATTGGCGTGCATTGGTATTGGGATCGAACAGCCGCGGGTCGACCGAGACCAGATCGGCCGGCGGCCCCTGAATCGGTTCGACAAACACTGAAGTGCGCACCCGGGAGGCATTCATCACCGGCTCGAAATAGGCGGTCAGGTGTCCGGGGTCGGGTGTCGCGGTGGTCAATTGCCAGGGGCGGAAGGCTGTTTCCCAGAATTGCCGGTCACCGATGGCAGTATTGCGCGCCTGCGCGCACACACCAAGCCAGTCGCGAACCCGCCCCGAATAGGGAGATAGCGGCGACATCAGGTCGGCGGGGTCGCGGTTTTGCAGCGTCCCGCAGGAACGAACCAGCGCGCGCCGGGCGGCACCGGTATCGGTCTGTGCCCACACCGGCAGGGCGGCAAATGTCACCGGTGCAAACCGCAATGACTGCATGGCTGCCTCGGTTGGCGGAGCGATCGGCTGGGCCAGTGGGGCAACCGCCGGTCCACCAGCGCCAGACGTCGCGGGCTGCGGCTGGACGGGCGCCAGTGTCGCTGGTGCAGGTTGCGGCGGTGCAGGTTGCGGTGCTGCAGGTTGGGCAGGGGCTGGTGTTGAGCCAGGCCGGACCCAGTCGGGACGCTCCGCAGGTGTCGGGCCGGGTGGCGGCCTCTCTGGTGACTGGGCCTGTGCGGGCGCCTGGGCCCGCGTTGCTTCAAGGCGGGGTGTTTCAGGGCGGGGTGCTTCCTGGCTGCCGCCGGGCGTGGCGCATGCGGCAAGCAGCAATGAGGGCAGGGCGGCAATCCAGGCGCGCGGTTTCATCACAGGTCTGCTCTCGTCCATGGGCTTGATCATCGGGACTGAATCAGCTCGGCTGTATCAGGGGGCTGAAACACCACAGAGCAACCAATCGGGGCGTTTGGATGTCACGTCACGTTCGAACGTCCAGATTTCATCAGTCGGCCGCAGTCCATCGCCACCGTCCTGCAGATCGGCAGAGAAGTGCACGTCGATCCGGGCTGTGTTCCCGTCCAGCTCGGCTGACTTGAGGGTGGCGTCAGACACCCGCACGACCTCGATTGGCCCGGCGCCCTCAGCCTTGCGTTGAGCAATCACCCCGGCATAGGCCTCGAACACATCGGCATCCACCAGTGTCTTCAGGGTGTCGGTGTCGCCGCGCCCATAGGCGGTGACGATCATTTCGTAAGCGATGCGTGCCCCGGCAAGGAACCCTTCAGGATCGAACGTCCGGTCGCGCCCAGAGATTTCCGCCAGTCCGAGGCCCAGCGGGGTGGTGTCGGGCAGCGGTGGCCTGGCGGGTCCGTCTGGATCGCCAGGGCCGGCCCCGTCCTGATCGACCGGATCCCCGTCCGGCCTGTCCAGCCCGTACCGTCCAGCTTGATCACTGCCCAGCGGATGCTTGGCCCGCTCGTTCAGGGGCGGCGGCTCTGCGCCGGTCTTTGTGCCGAGAACCTGGTACAGGCGGCCCAGGACCAGCGCGGCAACGACAGCGAAAAACAGGATTTCCATGGATCGAACGTGCCTGTGTTGGGCGCGGCGGGCAGCCGCAGCAGAAACTTGCCTTTGCCATATAGGGGTTAAGGCATCAGAAGTCAGTGGGGCTGTTGCTGCATATGGCCACACCGTGCTAGCCCGCGCCGGTTCAAAATGCAGTGTCTGGCTGGCAGGCGCATCCGCGCCGGACCGGTCCTGGAGGATCCGATGACTGACGAAACCGCCCCCGCCACGTCGAATGATGCGCCTGTTGGGGAGCCGTTGAACGTGCCGATCCAGGTTGTGGCGCACTATGTGAAGGACATGTCGTTCGAGAACCCGAATGCGATGGACCTTCTGCGCTCGGGCGGTCCGACAGGAACCGATCAAATCAATGTGACGATGAGCGTGCGGCCCCTGACCGAGGCTGACATGTACGAAGTGTCGCTGCGCATCGCGGTCAAGGGCGGCGGCGAACAGAACCCGGCCTATGTGGTGGAGCTCGAATATGCCGGGCTGTTCCGGGTCGGCGCGGCCCCGCAGAATGTCACCGAACAGATCCTGGCCGTGGAATGCCCGCGCATGCTGTTCCCCTATGCCAGCATCATGATCGCCAACGCCACAGTGGCAGGCGGCCTGCCGCCTCTGGTTCTCAAGCCGCTCGACTTCGGCGCGGCCTATGCGTCGCAACGCGGCCAGGCGGCGGGCTCCCCGGTCGGCAACGCCTGAGAGCGGGCGGACCCGTCGGGGTCTGCGAGGCTTGCAAGCGACGGCCGGGATGGGTGACGATCCTGACGGCGCTCTGGACAAATCGCGCGGCTGTTCCCATGCAGGGTACCATGAAGCTGATCGCCTATACCCTCGGGTTCGAACCCACCGAGATCCGGCCTGGTCCGGCCAAGCGGGACTTCATGGAGAACACCTCCAACCGCTATGCCTACCGCTGCCTGCCGCTCAATATCGCCAACCAGTATGGCTGGGAATTGCTGTGTCCCGGCAGCTTCGAAGTCACGTGGGATGGCGGCGACAGTGCCGA
>JALOSP010000070.1 GCA_025458365.1 Hyphomonadaceae bacterium | reverse complement strand
TGGGCATTTGCGACGCTGGTTGAGGGCTGATTCCCCTCGCCCCATTCAATGGGGGGAGCGGTTAGGGCTGAGGGGCCGCTTCGGCTGCCGCCGCTCCCGGCAATCAAAGCGCCTTTCCCTGTCAGCCCCTCACCCCCGGCCCCTCTCCCCACTGCGTGGGCAGAGGGGAGGAGTGCAGCCGATGACTGAAACCAGCAGCACAATCCAATCCTGGGCCGAACCCATCTTCGGACCCGTCGCCGACCTTTCCGATCTGGTTGATCGGGCAGCTTTGGAACTGACGGAACTGAAACAGGCCCTGGCCGATGGCGAAACAGCCGAAGCCAGAGTCGAAGCCGCCGATGTGGTGATCCTGCTGCATCGGGTGGCCGCACTTCTGGGCACCGACCTTGCCGCCGAAGTCGATGCCAAAATGGCCATCAATCGGGCGCGCAAATGGGTGCCCGATGGCAAGGGCGCGGGGAGGCATGTGCCATGACGATCACTTTGCGGCCTGCCACAGCCGACGATATCCCGCTCCTGGAGGCGTGGGATGCAGACGATGTCGTTGCTGCATCCGATCCCAACGATGACTGGGACTGGCCGGAGACACTGGCAGCTGTCGGGCTGGAAAACCTTATGGCTGAAAAGGATGCGAGGCCCGTCGGCTTCATCCAGATCACCGATCTTGTGGCCGATGAATCCCGCTATTGGGGCGAGCCGCAACCCGGCTTCATGGCCATCGACATCTGGATCGGCGAGCCAGATGCGCGCGGTCAGGGTACTGGGCGCGAGATGATGCGGCAGGCCATCGCCCGCTGCTTCGCCGACCCTGCCATCCATACCATCCTGATCGACCCGATCAGCAGCAACACCGACGCCATCGCCTTCTATCAGAAGCTTGGCTTCACTTTCCGCGAAACCCGCGTGTTCGGCGCCGATACCTGCGCCGTGCACCAACTTACCCATATCCAATGGACAGAAGGACCCTCCCAATGACCACCAAAGTTCTCATCAGCGACAAGATCAGTGCCGCCGCCATCGACATCTTCAAGCGCCGTGGCGTCGAGGTCGATTACAAGCCGGGCATGACCAAGGATGAATTGATCGCCTGCATCAATGATTATGCCGGTCTGGCCATCCGGTCGGCCACCAAGGTGGACAAGGACGTGCTGGCCGCTGCCACCAATCTGAAAGTGATTGGCCGGGCGGGGATCGGCGTGGATAACGTGGATATCCCTGCCGCCACCGCCCGCGGCGTGATCGTGGAGAACACACCTTTCGGCAATGCCATCACCACCGCAGAACACGCCATCGCCATGCTGTTTGCCGCAGCCCGCCAGATCGGTGCCGCAGACGCCAGCACGCAGGCTGGCAAGTGGGAGAAGAACCGCTTCAATGGGGTCGAGCTTTACAACAAGACGCTGGGCCTGATCGGCTGCGGCAATATCGGCGGCATCGTGGCCGACCGTGCGCTCGGCCTGAAGATGAAGGTCGTGGCCTATGACCCGTTCCTGTCGCCCGAGCGTGCGGTCGAGATCGGCGTGGAAAAGGTCGAGCTGGACGAGCTGCTGGCCCGCGCCGATGCCATCACCTTGCACGTGCCGCTGACCGACAAGACTCGCAATATCCTGTCGGCGGAGAACCTCGCCAAGACCCGCAAGGGCGTGCTGATCGTCAATTGCGCCCGTGGCGGTCTGGTCGACGAGGCGGCACTGGCTGACCTTCTGGAGAGCGGCCATGTGGGCGGTGCGGCGTTCGACGTGTTCAAGGAAGAACCCGCAAAGGAGAACGTGCTGTTCGGCAAGCCGAACTTCACCGCAACGCCTCACCTCGGCGCCAGCACCACCGAGGCGCAGGAAAATGTCGCCCTGCAAGTCGCCGAACAGATCGCCGACTATATCCTCACCGGCGCCATCACCAACGCGCTCAACACCGCTTCGGTGACGGCAGAAGAAGCGCCGAAACTGGCCCCCTTCATCGCCCTGTCAGAAAAGCTTGGCGCCTTTGCCGGCCAGATCGCCGACGAGGGGCTTGAAGCCATCGAGATCGAATATGAGGGCGAGGTGGCCGCGATGAACACCAAGCCGATGACCGCGACCATCCTGTCCGGCGTGTTGCGACCGCTGCTGGCCGACATCAACATGGTCTCGGCGCCGTCGATCCTGAAGGAGCGGGGCGTTCCGTTCGACGAGGTCAAGCGCGACATCAGCCCGACGTTTGACAGCCTGATCCGTGTGAAGGTGAAAACCGGTGGCGGGTTCCGCACACTTGCCGGTGCCGTGGTCGGTGGCCAGCCGCGCATCGTCGAGGTCAAGGGCATGGCGCTGGAGGCGGCTTTCCTGCCGACCATGCTGTTCGTCAACAACAGCGACAAGCCAGGTTTCATCGGTGCGCTCGGCATGATGCTGGCCGAAGCGGGCATCAATATCGCCACCTTCAATCTGGGCCGCACGGGGGAAGGCGAGGACGCCGTGGCACTGGTCGGCATCGACCAGGCGGTGCCCGCCGACGTGCTGGCGAGGATCAACGCCCTGCCGCAGGTGCGCTATGTCAAAGTATTGAAGCTGTAAGGCTTTGGAGCGCGGCTGTCCCAGCCGCACCGTGTACGCCCAAAGGTCTGCGGGGAGTGCAGGCACGGTGGCCTGCGCTCCCGGACCGCACGCGTCCGCGCGTGCATGCGGCTGCGGGCAGCCGCGCTCCAGAGGTCTGCATCCTGACCCCGGCATGGCCAAGCCACACCGGGGTTGTTCGTTCCATGATCAGAAGGCTGACATGAACCGCACCGCGACAGCCGCTTCGTTGCGACCGGCGAGGCCATCGGCATTCTGTCGCGCCATCATGCCCAGGCCAAACTCGCCGCGCTCACCCATCGGGGCGGTATAGGCCAGTTCGAACCGGTGTTCAGGTGTGGCGCTGGACAGGCCGATCCGGCGGTCTTCCATCAATGGCGCCCCGGTTGCCCCATCGGCCGCCACGGCAAGCCGCAGATCCATCGCCCCGGCCACGGCTGACAGCGGCCTGCCCACTGACAGATCCAGCCGGTCACCGTCCTGCCACAGGTTGGTGTGGGCCAGCCCGACAGACCAGGCCGCTGTCGTGGTGTCTTCCACCTGGCTGACCAGCGAGCTTGCGGCACCGGCTTGAGCCTGTGTGCTGCCGACAGCCACAGCGGCCACCAGCGCGGTCTGCGGCGCGGCCTGCCAGCGGGCGCTGGCGTGTCCGGCCAGCGTGGCAGCAGCTCCCTTCAGGCCAAGCTCTGACGGGTCCACATTGCCCAACCGTCCGCCTGCCTCGTGCACCGCTGACACCCCGATGGAGCCCGCGACGGGTCCAACATGCCAGGCCAGCGTTGCATCAACGGCGGTTGCCCTGGAGCGGGCTTGCGGGCCCAATTCATCATGGAACAGGCGCTGGCTGCCGTTTTCCGTCCGGGCGGCGACACTCAGGCGCATGGTTTCGCTCACAGGGGTCCACCATGCCGCACTGGCAGCAGCACCACGGACCAGGCCGGAGGTCACCAGACTGGCACCATCTGCATGGACAGGAGCTTGTGCGCCTTCAGGCGACAGACCTGCGAGCTGGCGGGCATCACCGTAACCCACGGCCCAGCCTGAACCATCCGTGCCATCAAACCGGAAGCTGGCAGTGTCAGGCGCGCTGCCGTCCACGGTGCTGGCCGATGCCGACAGGCGCAGGGTGGCAACACCATCGACGCCGGGCATCGTCACCGACTGGCTGCCCATACGTGCAGCCAGCGCTGTGCCTGCCACACTGGCACTCGACTCACGCGGCGCGGCAAGGCGCCAGCCGAAGTCATACCCGAAATCCCGTCCGAAGCCGTCAAAGACCACGCCGGTCAAGGCGCCGCGTTCGGCAGCCGCGGCCAGCGGTCCGAATGTGGCAGGCCCGATGCTGGTTCCGCCGGTGCCCAGAGCAACTGGCCCGCTGGCGCCCATGGCAGAGACCGTGCCGACCGGTTGCAGCGCCCGGGTCAGATTGATCATGCCACGCCCATAGATCGGATCGGTGCCGCGCGCGCCCAGATCAGTGGCCGTGGTGAACAGGATGTTGGCGACTTGCTGCGCCGAAAGATAGGTCCAGGTGCTTTTCACGACCGCTGCTGCACCGGCGACCACTGGTGCGGCCATCGATGTGCCACTCATCCCGACATAGGCGGTGGAGCCGGTGTGATAAGCTCCGATGATATTCGTGCCGGGGGCGACCAGAAAAAAGTTCCGCGCGGTGCCTGCCCGGTTGGAGAAGGCGGCAATGACATTGTTATTGTCCACCGCACCCACGGCGATGATTTGCCCGCGCGCCCAAGCCTCGCTGGCAAAACTTGCGGGCCAAGACGGATTGGCCAAGCCCTCATTGCCTGCTGCCACAACATAGAGCTGGCCTGCATTCACGCCTGCCCGCATGGCATCGCGCATCGGGATGCTGGGGGCGGAACCGCCCAATGACATGTTGACCACGAAAGCCCGCTGGCTGGTCGCCCAGGTCAGACCGCGCGCTACCACCGCATCGGTAGTGCTGCCGGTGGCAAACACCTGCACCGGCAAGATCGTGGCGCGCGAGGCAACGCCTGCCATTCCGATATTGTTGACCCGTCCTGCAGCGATTGACGCAACATGCGTGCCGTGACCATTGCGGTCAGCGACCGCCGTGGTGCCGGTTGCGCCAGTAAAGGCGTTGAAGCCTGTGCGAAGCGCGCCTTCGAATTCCCGGTGGTCGGCCCGGATGCCGGAATCGACGATGGCAATCGTCACGCCGTTGCCGCGTGTCGCCCAGGCCCGCGACGTGAAACCGCCGACCCGCTGGGCGGCCGAAGACCATGCCAGTTCCTGCCCGACCGGTCCCAAGGTGGTCTGTGCTGCCGCTTGTGATGCGCCCATCAGTGCGGCAACTGCCAGCCCAAGAGCGCCTGCGCGTGAATGCTTGATCATGTCTGTGTTCAGCCCCTGCTGTTGTGCCGGGCCAGAAATATCGCGCAATCAATAATGACTCAGAAAAAATATTAATGAAAAATGAATCAATAATTTTGGCACAATATCGGAATTGACTGAAACCAAGGATTAAACATTCTTTTCTTGATCAGGCTGCTGCAAGGGTCAGCGCAGCAAGTGGATCGATTGCCCCGTCGTAAAGCGCGCGGCCCAGAATGGCACCGGCTACCGGTGTGCCGGGTCTGGCCTTCAGGGCGGCGATGTCTTCCAAGCCATTCAGGCCGCCTGAGGCGATGATCGGGATCGAGACCGCGTTGGCCAGAGCGCCCGTAAAGTCCACATTGATCCCGGCACGGGTGCCGTCGCGGCCCACATCGGTCGCAATGATAGCGGCCACGCCAGCGTCTTCGAACTGGCGGGCCAGATCGATGGCCGTGGTGCTGGTGGTTTCCAGCCACCCTTCCACAGCCACCATGCCGTCAATCGCATCGATCCCCACGGCGACCGCGCCGGGGAATGCATGCGCGGCTTCCTTCACCAGGGCCGGATCACGGGCAGCAATCGTGCCGAGGATGACCCGGGTCACGCCCATCTCCAGCCGGGCTTCGATCGCTGCCATGTCGCGGATGCCGCCGCCCAATTGCATCGGCAGGCCGGTGGCTGCCCGGATTGCCCGCACAGCCTCCGCATTGCCTTCTGCACCCTTGAGCGCGCCATCGAGATCAACCACATGCAACCACTCGAACCCGGCATCGGCAAACTTGGCCGCGCGAGCTGCCGGGTCGGTGTCGAACACGGTCATCCGGGCGAAATCGCCCTTGTACAGGCGCACGGCCTGTCCGTCTTTGAGGTCGATGGCGGGATAGAGGATCACGGTTTCAGGCCTTCAACCATGCGGCAAGCAAGCGCAGACCTGCTGCCTGGCTCTTCTCCGGGTGGAACTGGACGCCGAGGATGTTGTCTTGCGCGACGATGGCTGCAAACCGCTCACCCCCGTGTTCGGCCTCGCCCTTCACGTGCACCGGGTCTTGCGCCCGGAACGCGTAGGAATGCACGAAATACAGGTCTTGCGGTACGCCATTCCACGCAGCATCCAGCACCGGGTGTGGCTGCGGTATGACCCGGTTCCACCCCATGTGGGGTATGCGGGCTGCACGCTCGGTGGGGGCCAGCGCGGTCGTTTCTCCACCGATCCAGCCCAGCCCGTCTGCGACTTCGAACTCAAGCCCGCGATTTGCCAGCAATTGCATGCCGACACAGATGCCCAGGAACGGCACCCGATCGCCCTGCACCCGCTGTTCCAGCGCAACGGTCATACCTGGTAGTGCCGCCAGCCCGCGCGCGCAGTCGGCAAAGGCACCGACGCCAGGCAGCACGATCCGGCCGGCATTTGCCACCATCGCGGCATCACTGGTCACCTGCACGTCATCCGCGCCCGCCGCCGCCAGCGCACGGGCCACCGAGCGCAGATTGCCGGAGCCATAGTCGATCAATGCCACAGTCATGGCTGGCGCTTACAACACGCCCTTGGTCGAGGCCACCGCGCCACCCAGTCGCGGGTCGATTTCCACCGCCTGGCGCAAGGCCCGCGCCAGCGCCTTGAAGCAGCTCTCGATGATGTGATGGGTATTCTCGCCATAAATGTTTTCCACGTGCGCGCAGATGCCGCCATTGCCGGTAAAGGCGTGGAACCATTCCTTGAACAATTCGGTATCCATCTCGCCGACCTTGGGCCGCACGAAATTCACTTTCCAGATCAGATAGGGCCGGTTCGACAGGTCGATGGCAGCCCGGCTCAGCGTCTCGTCCATCGGGATGTAGGCTGACCCGAAACGGCCGATGCCGGCAAAGTCGCCTAGCGCCTGCTTCAGCGCTTGGCCCATGACAATGCCGGTGTCTTCGACCGTGTGGTGCATGTCGATGTGCAGGTCGCCAATCGTGCGCACATGCAGGTCGATCAGGCTGTGCTTGGCGAAGCTTTCCAGCATGTGATCGAAGAACCCGATCCCGGTGGACACGTCGGCGGCACCGGTGCCGTCCAGAGTGATCGTGACCGTGATGTCGGTTTCCTTGGTCTTGCGGG
>JALOSP010000069.1 GCA_025458365.1 Hyphomonadaceae bacterium | reverse complement strand
CCAAACCGTCGTCACCGGCCTGTCGCGGGCCATCACCGGGCGCAGGCTGGCGCGTGTCGAGCAGCGGCGGGCTGACCTGCGGTTCCCCTTGCCGGGCGGTTTCGTCCAGCGCCTGACCGGCGCCACAATCACCGGCGTCACCCGTCGGGCGAAGTATATCGTGATTGCGACAGACCGGCCCGATGTGCTGCTCGTCCATCTGGGGATGACCGGGCGCATGTCAGTCGCGAGCGGGCCGTCAGGCACAGGCGAGGTTCTGGGGTCGTATGTTTACGAGAGCGGCGCTGATCCCAAACATGATCACGTGGTGTTTCACCTGGAGGGGGCAGGCGCTGTGGTGTTCAATGACCCGCGCCGGTTCGGCTATATGGATTTGGTGGATGGCGCCGATGTCGAGGCCTGCAGCCACTTCAAGAGCCTGGGGCCAGAGCCTTTGAGCGAAGCGTTTTCGGTGCGGTATCTTGCCGAGGCGCTCACCGGGCGGCGCGGCCCGATCAAAGCACTGTTGCTGGACCAGCGGGTCGTTGCCGGGCTGGGCAATATCTATGTCTGCGAGGCGCTATTCCGGGCAGGGATCGCGCCGGCGCGTGCGGGTGGCACGGTCAGCCGGGCGGCCATCAACCGGCTGGTGCCCGCGATCAAGGACATCCTGACCGAAGCCATCGCCTATGGTGGCTCCACCCTGCGAGACTTTGCAGCCGCCGATGGCACGTCGGGTGCCATGCAGGAGCGGTTTGATGTCTATGATCGTCAAGGCCAGATCGCCTGCCGCGATGGTCGCTGCGGCACGGTAGAACGCTTCGTCCAGTCGGGGCGTTCCACGTTCTGGTGTCCGGCATTGCAGCGCTGATGTTTGGCCGTGCGAGACGGCAGTTTCATGCCCTTGCGTTGATGCCCGAAACTGCCACAGGCAGGACAGGGCCACCGGCACTACGGCGTCAGCCAGGCATCTCACATCGCGTTTGTCGTGACTGACGAACAGGCCGGGAAACTCTACCCTCGCCTGGCCCGAAAAACCGGGGCACTTCAAAACAACCCTCGGACTCTCGTTCTGGCTGGATGAGCATCGGGGGTCACGTCACCCTCGAAGCCTTGCAGGCGAGCGCCTTGGGATCAGGCGTGGCCATCATCGGCCAGGCTGTCGAGGACTCGCGACGGATGGTGCAAGCCACCACGGGCTTTGGCGGCACGAGACTGGTGGAGTGGCGGGCAGGCGAGCCACTGCCACGCATCTGCTGACGCAGCGTGCTGCGGCGGGTGCTTGGCCATCAGCACGTCTTGCCCCGTCTGGCTCCCCGGCCTGGGTCAGTTTCGAAAGGTTAGTGCGTAACTTCGCTTCCATGGAAACGAAATGCGCACTAGCCTCTGGCACCATGCAGCACCGCACCAACCAGCCCGACCTTGCCGCCTTCTGGATGCCGTTTACTGCCAACCGGCAGTTCAAGGCCGATCCGCGCATGCTGGTGTCGGCCAGCGGCATGCACTATCGCAGCGCCGATGATCGCGAGATTCTCGATGGCACGGCAGGGCTGTGGGCGGTCAATGCCGGGCATGGGCATCCTGAAATCGCCGAGGCCGTCGGGCGGCAATTGCGCGAATTGGATTATGCACCCACCTTCCAGATGGGCCATCCTCTGGCATTCGAGTTCGCCACCCGCCTGGCCAGCTACGCGCCAGACGGGTTTGACCATGTGTTCTTCACCAATTCCGGTTCGGAAAGTGTCGAGACCGCGCTGAAGATCGCGCTCGCCTACCATCACGCGCGCGGTGATTATCGCCGGACCCGGCTGATCGGGCGCGAGCGGGGCTATCACGGCACGAATTTCGGCGGCATCTCGGTCGGCGGCATCGTCAACAATCGCCGCGTGTTTGGCCCCGGCCTGCCGGGGACCGACCATCTGCCGCACACGCACGGGCTCGACGGCAATCGGTTTGCGCGCGGGATGCCACCGCACGGCGCCCATCTGGCGCGCGAGCTTGACCGGATCGCTGCCTTGCATGGGCCTGAGACCATTGCTGCGGTGATTGTGGAGCCGGTGGCGGGGTCCACCGGGGTTTTGCCGCCGCCGGTCGGTTATCTTGCCGAATTGAGGGCGGCGTGTGACCGGGTCGGCTGCCTGTTGATCTTTGACGAGGTGATCACCGGATTTGGCCGTCTGGGGGCGCCATTCGCGTCACAGGCGCTGGATGTGCTGCCAGACCTGTTCACCACCGCCAAGGGCATCACCAATGGCGCCATGCCGATGGGCGCGGTCTTCGCCAGCGCGGGCGTGCATCAGGCTTTCATGCATGGGCCCGAAAACCTGATCGAGCTGTTTCACGGCTATACCTGTTCGGGCCACCCGGCTGCCTGTGCAGCAGGGCTCGCTACCATGGACATCATGGACCGCGACGGTCTTTGGAGCCGCGCGAGCGAGGTCACGGCCCATTGGGAATCTTCCCTGCACAGCCTGGCTGATCTGCCGCATGTCGCCGATATCCGCAATCTGGGCCTGATCGGCGGGATCGAGCTGAACCCACGCGATGGCGTGGTGGGTGCCCGAGGCTATGATGTGTTCACCGAGGTCTGGCGGCAGGGATGCCTGATCCGTGTCACGGGTGACATCATCGCGCTTTCGCCACCCCTGATCATTGCGCCAGACCAGATCGACCAGCTGGTCGCCACGATCCGCGCCGCCTTGCTGAAAGTCCACTGATGCGTCGTTTTCTGTTTGCTTTTGCCGCGCTGGCCACGGCGCTGACCGGGGCCTGTCGGGGGCCCGAATTGCTGAATGCCGCCGCACGCGACGCGGGGGTGGTGCAGACCGATCTGGCCTATGGCCCACTGCCACGCCATCGCTATGACGTGTACACGCCGCATACCCTGACGCCTGACACGCCGGTCTTGCTGTTCATCCATGGCGGCAGCTGGCAACACGGCGTCAAAGAGCAATACCGATTTGTCGGCGCCGCTTTTGCGCAGGCCGGGGTGCAGGCTGTGCTGGTCAATTACCGGCTCTTTCCAGATGTGATCTTCCCTGACTTCATGGACGATGCGGCGCTGGCGGTGGCCCACATCAAGCGTGAGGTCGCTGGTGACCGTCCGATGCTGATTGCCGGGCATTCGGCAGGCGCCCAGATCGCCGCGCTTCTGGCTGGCGATCCGCGTTATCTGGCCGCCGTCGGCACCGACATCTGCAGCGCAACCAGCGGCATGATCGGTGTGGCGGGGCCTTACACCTTCACACCCGTGGCGCCCGAGTTCCGCGCGATCTTCCCGCCAGACCGGCTGGAGGCTGCCCGCCCGCTCAACTTCGCCACTGGCGCCCGCCCCCCGTCGCTGCTGCTGCACGGCACCGCCGACACAACCGTGCTGCCGGAGCGTTCCACCGAGTATGCAACCGCTTTGACCGCAGCCGGCAACCGGGCCGAGGTGAAGCTTTATCCCGGCGTGAACCACACCCTGATCATCGGGGCGATCTCGCCGGTGATCCGCGCGGCAGCACCAACCTTCAACGACATGCTGTCCTTCATCCAGGCCGAGCGTGCTGCAGGCTGGCCGGGGTGTAATCGGTAGGTATTGTCGGACTTTCTTCCCCCGTTTCAAGCGGGAAGTACCGCCGCTCGCTGCGGGGATGGGGGTGAGTGGGCAATGGGCCAAGCCGACAGACACTGTGCCTTGCCCGGTCAGCCCCCTCCGTCAGCTGCGCTGCCGCCTCCCCCGTGATACGGGGGAGGAGAAGGGTCAACCCGCCATCCCGATCTCGCCCAGGCGTTCGCGCAGATATTCGCCCGCCGTCATCACCGGCCATTGCGGCCCGTCACCCCGACAGGACGGGATTGGGGCGAGCGAGACTTCGTTGCGCGGATGCAGGAAGAAAGGCATCGAATAGCGGTCCACATTCGGCCCCGCTGGATTGACCACCCGGTGGGTGGTGGCCGGGATCAGGCCATTGGTGAGGCGGGCCAGCATGTCGCCACTGTCCACGATCAGATTGCCGGGCGGGGTCTCCACCGGCAGCCAGTGCCCGTGCCGGTCCAGCAGCTCCAGCCCGGCACCGCGCGCTGCCACCAGCAGCGTGATGAAATTGATGTCCTCGTGCGCTGCAGCGCGCACCGCACCGGGCGCCACATCGTCCGCCACGGGCGGATAGTGCAACACGCGCAACAAACTCGGTCCGCCCTCGATCAGGCGATCAAAATGATGGCGCTCAAGCCCGAGGCCTGGCGCCAGCGCCTGCAGCAAGACCCGTCCTGTATCTTCCAATGCGGCAAACAGTTCCGAGAACACCGGCTGGAACGCGGGCAGGGCTTGCGGCCAGAGATTGGGCGGAAACACCGGGTCCAACGGCGCATCGTCTGGCAGGTCACGCCCAACCTGCCAGAATTCCTTCAAGTCTGGCAAGGATGAGCCTTTGGCATGTTCGGTGCCGAACGGCGTATGACCACGCATGCCACCGGCACTCTTCCGTTTTTCTTCCTCTGGCAGCGCAAACACGTCTGCCGCCAGTCCATAGGCCCGGTCCAGCAAATCCACCGGCACGCCATGGTCGGCGAGAATGATGAATCCGCAGTCTTTCAGGCCTGTCAGCAAGGCGGTCTCGAAGGCTTCGCGCTGGATCGCATCGCCCTGGGTGAAGTCTGTCAGCGATAGGGTGACGACAGTCGTCATCGCGCGCTCCCCAGGATGGCATTGACCTCGGCCCGCGACGGGAAAGACGGCTGGGCGCCGGGCCGGGTTGTGGCCAGCGCACCTGCGGCACAGGCAAAGGCAAGCCTTGCGGCGGCCTGCCGGCCTTCGAGACAGGCGACAGTGAGTGCAGCGACGAACGTGTCGCCCGCGCCTGTCGTATCGACAACCTCGACATTCGGCGGCGCAGCAGACGCCAGCACTGCTCCGCCACGCGCCAGCCGCGCGCCCTCGCCTCCCAGTGTCACCACAATTTCGGCCGTCGGGTGCTGCTCCAGACGTCCAGCAAAGAAAGCGGCCTCGGTTTTGTTGACCACGATCAGATCGGCCCGCGCGATCAGTGCATCGGGCACGGACTGCGCCGGAGCCAGATTGACCACCACCAGCCCTTTGAAGCCTGCCACCGCAGCCGCCACCGTTTCGACCGGCACTTCCAGCTGGACGATCAGCGCGTCAGCCTCGATCCCGGTCACGTCCTCCGGTTTCAGTTCGGCATTCGCACCGGGCACCACGATAATCTGGTTCTCGCCATCGGCGGAGACGCCGATCAAGGCAACGCCAGTGGGCATACCTGCCACCGGCAAGCAGCGTGACAGGTCCACGCCGTCTGCCCGTAACAGGGCCAGAGCGTCTTTGGCTGCCGCGTCGCTGCCGACCCGGGCGATCAATTGCACCTCTGCCCCCAGCCTGCGGGCCGCCAGTGCCTGATTGGCGCCCTTGCCGCCGGGATGGTGGGCCAGACTGTGGCCGGACACGGTTTCACCGGCCACCGGCAGCCTGTCCACACTGGCCACGATATCCAGATTGACCGAGCCGACAACCGCGATCTTCATGGCGCCAGCCTGTCTGCGAGAAGATCGAACAGGCCGTCGGCATCCAGATGGGTGACCCAACCTGTCAGGCTGTCACTCAATGTCAGGTCCAGATGAGTCACGCCCAGATCAGCTCCATCCACCGTACCGACCGTGATCCCGGCAGGGACAGCCGTCACAAGATCGGGGCGCAGCAGTGCGGCGATCACGCAGGGATCATGGAGGGGTGCACCATCGCGCCGATGCTGGTCCGCATCCAGCCGGTTGGCAAACTCCAGAAGCGTTGTGCAGGCGCGGGCCCGTTCGCCGGGGATGGCCGCGATCCGGGCCGTGCGGGCAGCGGTGGAGCGCACCTCATGGGTGGCATCCAACCCGATCAGCAGAACCGGGGCCCCGGAGTCCAGCACAACCTCAGCGGCATCGGGATCGGCCCAGATATTGTATTCGGCATTGCCTGTGATGTTGCCCTTGCCCGGCCCCGCCCCGCCCATGGCCACGATCCGGTCGATCTTCCCGGTCAGGTCAGGATGGGCCTGCAGGACATGGGCCAGATTGGTCATCGGGCCGAGCAGCGCGAAGGTCAATTCCCCCGGCTCTGCGGCGCGCAATGCCTGTTCGATCCAGTCGATCGCATGGGCGTCCTGCAGCCTGACCGTGGGAACCCCGACTGGCAGATCGCCCAATCCGCTTGGGCCATGCACATAGGCGGCATCGACCAGCTCTCGCCGCATCGGACGGGTCGCCCCGGGATACACAGGCACATCGTGGCGCCCGGCGATCTGGGCCATCCAGCAGGCGTTGCGCGCGGTGAGGTCACCACCCACATTGCCTGCCACCGTGGTGATCGCCTGCACATCCAGTTCGGGCGAGGCCAGCGCCAGCAATAGCGCCACGGCATCATCGACACCGGGATCGCAATCGATGATCAGCGGGATCGGGTTCACACGATCTCCACGTCCAGTCGGGCTGGCGCGGGCCTGCCCAGGATCATGTCGGCGGCCTTCTCGGCGATCATCATGGTCGGCGCATTGGTGTTGCCACCAATCAGGGTCGGCATCACCGAGGCATCGACCACGCGCAGACCCGACACGCCACGGACTTTCAATTCCCCATCCAGCACTGAAGCCTCATCGGTGCCCATCCGGCAGGTGCCCACTGGATGATAGATGGTCTCGGCAGTGGCACGGATATAGCTGTCCAGATCCTCATCGCTCTGGACCGCAGCACCTGGCTTGAATTCCCCGGCGCGGTACGGCGCCAGCGCGTCTGCGGCAAAGATCCTGCGGGCCATCCGGATGCCTTCGCGCAGGGCGCGCCGGTCTTCTTCGGTGGCCAGATAGTTAGGATCGATCTTCGGGGCTGCAAACGGGTCGCGATTGGCCAGACTGATTGCGCCACGGCTTTCGGGTCGCAGCTGGCAGATGTGCAATGTGTATCCATCCTGCGTCGGTGTGACCTTGCCGTGGTCCTGCATCACCGCATTGACGAAGTGGAACTGCAGATCAGGCCGGTCCAGCCCCTCGCGCGAGCGGGCAAAGCCACCGGATTCCAGGAAGTTCTCCCGCCCCAGACCCTGCTTGCGGAACGCATACTGAAGGCCGGTCATGATCTGCTTGAGGCCCCGGTTCAGCGAATAG
>JALOSP010000068.1 GCA_025458365.1 Hyphomonadaceae bacterium | reverse complement strand
AGATCAGCGCCGGTTTGCTGGCAGGTGTTGTCGTGGTGATCGTGGTACATACCGACCGGCAGGGACGCATCCGGATCATCAGCGCCCGCAAGGCCAACCGGACAGAAAGGGAGCTTTATGGTGAGTATCTCGCAACAGCGATTGGCCTCGATTGAAGCGATCAGTGACGATCAGATCGACTATTCCGACATTCCAGAGCTGGACCGGCGCTTCTTTGAGGCCGCCCGGCTGGTCATGCCCGAAAGTGCAGCCAAACAACCTGTCTCGCTGCGCGTGGATGCCGATGTGCTGGCTTGGTTCAGGGCCGGTGGCCGGGGTCACCTCAGCCGGATGAATGCGGTGCTGCGCGCCTACATGCTGGCGCAGGATCGCAACGGCACAACCACCCCATGATCCTCATCATCCACCCCGAACTCGCACTCGCGCAGCCCTTGCCAGCGTGCGCGCCATTGCCTGCATCGGTGGCAAGCGCACCGACCCGGCCCTGTTTGGAGTGTTTCCCAGGCTGGAGGCGGTGATTGCCGCAGGGGTTGGGGTGGATGGCGTGGACCTGGCCGCCGCCAAAGCCGCCAACATCGCGGTCTGCAATTCGCCCGGCATCAATACCGATGACGTGGCAGACCTGGCCATGGGTCTCCTGATCGCGGGTGAGCGCAATATCATCGAGCTGGACGGGCTTGTGCGGGCAGGGGAGTGGGCCGATGCCCTGTCCCATGCGCCGCGTTACCGGCTGCGCGGGCGCAGATTGGGCATCCTCGGCATGGGCGCGATCGGACAGGCGATTGCGGTGCGGGCTGAAGCCTTTGGACTGAAGGTGATCTGGCACGGACCGAACGCAAAGCCCGATCTGGTCTGGCCGCGTGTTGACAGCGTGCTGGAACTGGCAAGGCGGTCCGACATCCTGATGCTGGCCTGCCCGTTGACCGATGCCACCCGGGGCGTGGTCGATGCCGACGTGCTCGCTGCACTGGGTCCCGAGGGCGTGCTGATCAATGTGGCGCGCGGTGGAGTGGTTGATGAGGTGGCCTTGCTGGAAGCCTTGCGCACAAAGTCCATTCTGGGCGCAGGGTTGGACGTGTTTGCCGATGAACCCACGGACCCTGTCTTGTGGCGGGACCTCTCCAATGTGGTGTTGACGCCGCATATTGCCGGACGCACCCGTGAAAGCGTGCAGGAGGCTGTACGCGCCGCCCTCATGAACCTGATGGCACTCCATGGCGGGCGGCCCTTGGAGAACCGGGTGGTGTGACTTGACTGCAATTAGCGGATGCGCTAATTAGCAAACATGCAAACCGAAGTCTTCAAAGCCCTGTCCCATCCGCTGCGCCGCGAAGTGCTGGCGATCCTGCGGTCGGGGCCGAAAAGCGCTGGTGATCTGGCAGCCGCGTTCGACGTGGCCTGGCCCACAGTCAGCCGCCACCTGTCAGTGTTGAAAGACGCCGATCTGGTGACCACCGAACGCAGCGGCAGTTCGATCATCTATCATGCCAATCTCAGCGTGGTCGAAGATGTGGTGGGCTTGCTGATCGGCATGCTGGGCAAGAGCCCGGCGGGTGGCCGGTCAGTTGAAAGATTGAAAGGGGAAGTGCCATGAGCATGGAACGGGTTCGCCATCTGGGTGCGGTGGCCAGTATCGCGGCGGTGACCGTGATGGTCGGGGCGGTGGTCTGGGCGTCTGCGGAGATCCCGGAGGGCTCTGTGATTCCCCTCCATTGGAACCTGGATGGCGTGGCCGACCGGTTTGGCGACCGGGGCGATGCTTTGGGGGGGCTCGCCTTGATGCCAGCCATCACGGTGGTTGTCTGTGCCGTATTCTGGGCGATGACCCGGGCTGAGCCCAAGAAAGGCGGATTGGAGGCGAGCGCCAAGGCTTTCCTCATGACATGGATCGCCATGTTGATCGTGATGCTGGTGGTGACACTCGGCATGGCTGTGCAGATGGTGGGGAATGCGGGCACACCGGACATGTCGTCAGAAGGATTCTTGCGTCTTGTCATGGTGGCCGTGTCGGGCATGCTGGTTGTGCTGGGCAATTATCTGCCCAAGACACGGCCAAACTTCACGATCGGGGTTCGAACCCGGTGGACACTGACCAGTGCGGTCACGTGGCAGAAGACCCACAGGCTGGCAGGTGTCCTGTTCATGCTGGCCGGGTTGACAGGGCTGGCCGCTGCCACGTTGCTCGATGCCCGGATGCTGGTCATCGCAAATATCGTTCCAGTATTGGCCGCTGCCGCGATCAGCACAGGCTACAGCTGGTGGGTCTGGCGCAATGCACCGGATGTGGCCGGATGATCAGCCCCCATCGGCCACCCATTGCAGGTGTATCGCGCGCTGGGCGGTGAAGGTCAGGTCGTAACTGGCCGCGTTCAGCAGGTGGATCGAGCCGTCACGGTGGGTGGCATACACTGCCAGATCGGCCCGCCGTGTTTCCAGCCAACGCCGTTGGGCGTTGCGCAGGGCCCGTGCGCCCGCCGGATCAAGCCCGTCGAGCGTCTGGCGGTAAGACAGGTTCAAGATCACCTCCCACGCCGCCTTTTCACGGGCCAGGCAGTGCAGCATCCCGACCGTGGTGTCATTGCCGCTGACCGCCATGCAATCGCCCGAGATGTCGCCAATGCACACCGCCGGGTTGAATCCGGGTGTACTGGTGTTCAGGCATGCATTGATCGCGTCAACATCGCTGTCGGTCGGGAAGGTTTCATCATCGACAACATTGCGCGCGGTGGTTTGTGCCGAAGCTGTCACCGGCGCGGCTAGCCCGACCAGCAGCGCGGCCAGAACGGCCCGCCAGAACCGCCCGTTAGCCGCACGGGGCTCAATAACCGTTGAGGCGCGCGTATCTGTCCCTGTGAAATGCCGCATTGCCATACAGAGCCTCCAGCACCCGTGCCCGCTTGATGTAGAACCCGCTGTCATGCGCGTCGGTCATGCCAATGCCGCCATGAAACTGGATGGTCTCGTTGGTGACAAGCTGCAACGTGTCGCCAGCTCGCGCCTTGGCAATGCTGACGGCTTCGCGTGCATCCTTGCCGCTGTCCAATGCCAGCAGGGCCGCAATCACACACGACCGGGTCAGTTCCATCTCCACCAGCATCGCGGCGGCTCGGTGTTGCAGGCCTTGGAAGCTGCCGATCAGCTGGCCGAATTGGGTGCGGGTCTTCAGATAGTCGTTCGTCATGTCGAACGCGCCGCCCATGACGCCCAGCATTTGCGCTGCCACCCCGGCGCGGGCCACATCCAGCAGCCCCTCCAGCCCGTCATCGCCTAGCGGCAGGATCGCTTCGGCTACCGCGACGTCAAAGATCACGTCTGCACAGTCGCGATGGTCGACTGTGGTGCGGGCTGTCCGGCTGACCCCTGAAGCATCGGCTGGAACGACGGCAAGCACGTCCGCCCCGGCGTCGCGCGCAGCTACCAAGAGATGCGTGGCCGAGCCGCCGTCTTGCACGAACATCTTGGTACCGGTCACGGCACCGTTGACCAGCACGGTTTCGCAGCGGCGCGGATCGTGGCGCGGGCCTTCATCGATCGCCAGCGCAAACCGGATGGAGCCATCGGCCAGTCCGGCGCCGTAGTGGGCCTGCTGGTCTGGGGTGCCGAACAGTTTGAGCGCGCCGGCCCCGATCATTCCGGTTTGGAGCAAGGGGGACACCGCCAGCGTGCGGCCTTCAGCCTCCAGTGCGAGCCCGACCGCGCGAAACCCCATCCCAGAGCCGCCTGCTGCTTCGGGCAGAAGCGCTGCCGTCAGGCCGAGCGCGGCGATTTCACCGGCCAGGCCTTCGTCAAATGTGGCGCCCGCATCACGCATCGCCCGGAACGCGCTGACGGGGGCTCTTTCTGAAAAGAACCCGTCTGCAGTGTCTTTCAGGAGGGTGAGGTCCTCATCAAGTGCGAATGACATGGAGAATCCCTACTGATGATCGCGCAGGCCAAGCACGCGCTTTGCCACGATGTTGAGATTGACTTCCGAGGTGCCGCCCTCGATCGAATTGGCCTTGGCGCGCAGCCAGTCGCGGGTCGCCTTCAAGGCTCCGGCGTCATAGCCGTCACCTTCCCAGCCCAGACCATCCATACCAAGCGCCTCGACCATCAGTTCAGTCTTGTCCTGGTTGAGCTTGGCTGCGGCGATCTTCAGCACGCTGGCATAGTGGGAGACTTCGCCACCGGCCTTGGCCTCGTCGGCTGCGCGCTTCATCGACAGGTTGAAGGCGCGCTCATACATTTTCTGCCGGGTGATGCGTGAGCGCAGATCGCGGTCAGCCAGCACACCATCGACCAGCCCGATTTGCTCCTTGGCCGCCGCCACCAGTTCAAGGCCTGCACCACCACCAAAGCCGGACGCCGAGATATTGGTGCGCTCGTACTGCAGGATGCGCTTGGCCACATCCCAGCCCTTGTTCAGCGTGCCGAGCATCTGGGGCTTCGGCACCCGCACGTCGGTCAGGAAGGTCTCGCAGAATGGCGAGGCGCCCGAGATCA
Source organism: Hyphomonadaceae bacterium (assembly GCA_025458365.1). Lineage (GTDB taxonomy): Bacteria > Pseudomonadota > Alphaproteobacteria > Caulobacterales > Aquidulcibacteraceae > JALOSP01. The sequence continues at coordinate 3,098 of JALOSP010000068.1, read as the reverse complement.
GCTTGATCGGGCGGACTTCGACACCCGGTGTCTTCATATCGAACAGCAGCACTGAAATGCCTTCATGCTTGGGCGCATCCGGGTTGGTGCGCACCAGACACAGCATCCAGTCGGCGTGGTTGGCATAGCTCGTCCAGACCTTCTGACCGTTGACGATGAAGGCGTCACCATCATCGACCGCCCGTGTCTGCAAGCCCGCCAGATCAGAGCCTGCACCCGGCTCCGAATAGCCCTGACACCACCAGGTGCGACCGTGCACCATGTCGGGCAGATAGGTCAGCTTCTGTTCCTCGGTGCCATATTCCAGGATGACCGGGCCAAACATCCAGATGCCGAACGACAGGATCGCCGGGCGGGCCTTGATCCGCTTCAACTCGTCTTGCAGCACGGCGTTTTGAGCATTGCTCAGCCCGCCACCGCCATAGGCCTTGGGCCACAGAGGAGCGGTCCAGCCACGCGACGCCATGGCTTCCAGCCAGACCTTGCTGTCGGGGTTGGAAAAGTGCGGATTGCGACCGCCCCAGACCACTTCACGGTCGGGCATCGGGGTGCGCATCGAAGCCGGGCAATTGGCCTCCAGCCAGGCGCGGGTTTCCGCGCGAAACGCGTCGAGATCGGACATGGGGTACTCCCGAGCAAACCCGGTCTTGATGCCGGACGTTGTCACAATGTTGTGGCGCGGAAGGCCGGGGCTTGCAAGCGGTGAAAGGCGCGTCCTGTGATGTGCCTCACATCAATTGTTCGAGCTTGGCCAGTTCGACTTCGGCGCGCAATTCGATGGCGTCGAGGATGCTTTCCAGTTCCGGATCGTCAACCTGATCGCGCACATCGCGCAGGCTCTGCGACAGGCGCGCCACGTCCATCCGGGTCACTGTGCCTTGCAGGGTGGCCAGCTTGATCCCGTCAAGCTGGTCCAGAAGATCATCGGCCCGGCGCCGCGCCCGTCGGCGCTTTTCGGTGATGTCGTCTTCATATTGCGCGGCCAGCAGCGCACCGACCCCGGCGATGCCGGCCATGGCGGGGGCTGGATTGACCGGGGCCGCCGTGGTTGCACCAAAAGTGGGCAGCGTAAATCCGGTCGCAGCTGTGCGTCCACTGCCACGAGAGGCGATGGGTGCATTGGTTGCGTTGGGGCCTTCGATGCGCATGTGCTTATCATGGCCACGATCGTGGTTAAGGCCCGGTAAATCGGGACAATCCCCGGCACGTGCGCGCGGTGTCGGGCAGCAGGAAAAAACTGCCGGGCAGTGGATGGCCGACAAAGCCCAACGGCTTGCCAATATCATATGAAAACAATGTATTGAGCCGCAACCGTGGGATCGCTTCGGCGGCATGGATTTCGCAAGTCCTGTTCACCATGACCACACACACCCAAACTTTCCGTTTCCTCCGGGCAATGCTTGCCGCGTTCGTGATCGCCCTTGGCGTTCTCTCGGTGCCTGCCGGTGCCTGGGCGCAGTCGCGGATCAAGGATCTGGTCGATGTCGAAGGCGTGCGCGACAACCAGCTGATCGGCTATGGCATCGTGGTGGGCCTACAGGGCACCGGCGACGGCCTGCGCAACAGCCCGTTTACCCGCCAGACGCTGGAAGCCACGCTGGAACGGTTGGGGGTCAACACCCGTGACCAGCAATTGCAGTCGAAGAACGTGGCCGCCGTGATCGTCACGGCCAATCTGCCGCCGTTTGCCACCCAGGGATCGCGCATCGACATCACGGTCTCGGCGCTGGGCGACAGCACCAGCCTGGAAGGCGGCACCCTGCTGATGACCGAGCTGAAAGGCGCCAATCTGGAGGTCTATGCCGTGGGGCAGGGGCAGCTGACGGTGGGCGGCTTTGCAGCTGGCGGGGCCTCCGGCTCTGGCATTTCGCGCGGCGTGCCGACCAATGGGCGCATCCCGAATGGGGCGACCATCCAGCGCGAGCTGCGCTTCGACATCGGCTCCCAGACCGAGTTGCGGCTGGCGCTGCGCAATCCCGATTTCACCACCGCACGGCGCATCGCCCAGGCGATCAACAGCAATCTCAATGTGCCTGCCGCCTATGCCGAGAACCCCTCGACCGTGGTTCTGTCGCGTCCTGTTGGTTACCCCGGTGACATGGTCGAATTGATCGGCCGGATCGAGCGGTTGAGCGTCTTCCCCGACAATCCGGCCCGCATCGTGGTCGATGAAAGCAGCGGCATCGTGGTGATCGGCGACAATGTTCGGGTGTCCACCGTGGCCGTCGCGCAGGGCAATCTGACGATCTCGGTGCAGGAAACCCCGCTGGTGTCGCAACCGGCGCCCTTGTCCAATGGCGAAACCACGGTGGTGCCGCGCTCTGAAGTGGGGGTGGAAGAAGACCGTGGCGACCTCACCGTGATCCAGGGCGGCGTGCCGCTGCGCGAACTGGTGGATGGTCTGAATGCGCTGGGCGTCAACCCGCGCGACCTGATCCAGATCCTGCAGGCGCTGAAGGCATCGGGCGCGCTGCAAGCCGAAATCGAAGTGATGTGAGGGCAAGACGCCATGGAAACCGCCAGTCTCAATGCCGCCCAATTGTCCAGCCTGACCCGCCCGCTGGCCGGGGCCGATGCCCTGTCGCGCGCGCCGCGCATGAATGCCCAGGAGATCGACCGCACCGCGCGCGAGTTCGAGGCCATGACGATCCAGCAGATGCTGAACTTCATGATGAGCGAGATCGACCTGTCTGACACCCCGTTTGGCGGAGGCATGGGCGAGCGCGCCTTCCGCCCCATGCTGGTGGAAGAATACGGCAAGGCGTTCGCGACGAATGGCGGGATCGGCATTGCCGATGCGGTGCGCCGCGAGATGTTGAAAATGCAGGAAGTGCCCCAAAACCCAGCGCAAGGAGCCTGACCCATGGCATTGATGGCCAACGACCCCAATGATCTGGTCGATCAACTCACGCTTCTCACCCGCCGCCTGGCCGATATCGCCGAGCGTCAGGCAGCGCTGTTCGAAGCCAGCCGGTTTGACGATGCCCAGGGCCTGAACGACGAAGCCTCACGGCTGGCTGCCACCTATGCGCTCGAAACCCACCGGATTTCCCGCGATCCGGACTTCCTGGTCGGTGTCGATCCGGCCCTGAAGACCG
>JALOSP010000067.1 GCA_025458365.1 Hyphomonadaceae bacterium | reverse complement strand
ACCGACGGGCGCGGGGCGACGCGCCACTGGACGGTGAGCCCGGCCTTTGCCAGAGTGATGGTCGCTGAAAAGGATGAGCTTCCACCCGAAGTCTCGCTGATCTGCGGGGGGCAGGCGTTGTGCATCGGCATGGCCCTTTCTCCGTCAGAGCGGCGCGAACTGGCACAGGCGCTGGAGCGGGCCATCGGCAACGCCCGGAACGAGCGTTACAACAGCCCACAGGACCGCCAGTCATGAGGATAAAGCGATGAATTTCCTGCACACCATGTTGCGGATCGGTGATGTCGATGCGGCCTTGCGCTTTTTCTGTGACGGGTTGGGTCTGGCCGAAGTCAAACGCTACGACAATCCGGCGGGCCGTTTCACCCTGATCTTTCTGGCCGCACCAGACGATCTGGACGAGGCAAGGTCGCGTGGCCTGTCGCCCGAGGCTTTCCCGACCAGCCTGCCGATGATCGAACTGACCCACAACTGGGACGAGACCGCCTATGACGGCGGGCGCAATTTCGGCCATCTGGCGTTCCGGACAAGAGACATCTATGCGGCCTGCGAACGGCTGCAGGCCATCGGCGTCACCATCGCCCGGCCCCCGCGCGACGGGCGCATGGCCTTTGTCCGTTCGCCCGATCTGATCTCGGTGGAGCTGTTGCAGGCGGGAAGCCCCCTGCCGCCTGCCGAACCCTGGACCAGCATGGAGAATGTCGGCACATGGTAAGGCGTGGTCTTGCTCTTGCTGCGCTGGTGGGGGCTCTCGGTCTGCTGCTGGCGTCGTGCGCCACTGATCTGCCCGCCCGGACGGTGGAGCAGCGCTATACCACGGCAGCCTCCCAATTCATCACGCTGACCGATGGAACCCGCCTGCATGTGCGTGACGAGGGCAATCGCAACGGGCCTGTGCTGGTGCTGGTACATGGCTCGAACGGGGCTCTGCAAAGCTGGGAGCCGTGGGTGGCCGCCTTGAAAGACACCCATCGGCTGATCAGCATGGACCTGCCGGGTCACGGGCTGACTGGCCCGAATCCTGCGCGGAATTACAGTGGTGCGACCTATGTCGGTGTGGTCGATGAACTCGTCACCCGATTGGGGATCGATCGCTTCTTCATTGCGGGCAATTCAATGGGTGGAGCTGTGGCCTGGCGCTATGCATTGGCCCATCCGGGCAAGCTGCAAGGCATGATCCTGATCGATGCGGCGGGCTATCCGCGCGAAGGCGAAGGCGCCAGCAACCAGAAGCCGCCGCTGATCTTCCGGCTGGTGCGCACGCCGGGTGTGGGCGAGTTCCTCTCCACGTTTACCACGCGCGGCCTGTTGCGGTCGAACCTGGAGCAGGTGTTTGTCGATGACCGGCTGGTGACCGACGCGATGGTCAACCAGTATTTCGACCTCCTGATGCGCGAGGGCAACCGGCAGGCCACGCTCGACCGGATGCGCGCCGCCCCTGACGCCCCCGAAGCCTGGCGCCAGATTTCCACCATCACGGTGCCCGCCCTGATCCAGTGGGGCGACGGTGACGCCTGGATCCCTGTCAGTGATGCGGCCCGCTTCTCACGCGACCTGCGCCATGACCGCACGATCATCTATCCCGGCGTCGGCCACCTGCCACAGGAAGAAGCCCCGGCAGCGAGTGCCAGGGATGCAGCGGCGTTCGTGGCGGATGTGAAAGCCGGGAGGTTTGTGGGGCAATAGCCACCACAGCCCCACACCTTCCCCTTCACCCCTGCACGCGCTATCTGCCCGGCCATTGAGTGACGGGCGGTTCTTGTCCGAAAACCGCATGACACGTTTCGGAAACCACCCATGACAGCCAAGCGCGACAATATCCGCAATTTCTCCATCGTGGCCCATATCGACCACGGCAAGTCCACCCTGTCGGACAGGTTGATCCAGTCCACCGGGACACTGACCGACCGGGAGATGAAATCGCAAATCCTCGATTCCATGGATATCGAGCGCGAGCGTGGCATCACGATCAAGGCCCAGACCGTGCGGCTGGAGCATCACCGCGATGGTGAGGACTATGTCTTCAACCTGATCGACACCCCGGGCCACGTGGACTTTGCCTACGAAGTCTCCCGCTCGCTGGCGGCGTGCGAAGGTGCGTTGCTGGTGGTGGATGCGTCCCAGGGCGTGGAGGCCCAGACCCTGGCCAATGTCTATCAGGCGATCGACGCGGACCTCGAGATCGTGCCGGTGCTGAACAAGGTCGATCTGCCGGCCGCAGAGCCCGACCGGATCCGCCAGCAGATCGAAGAAGTGATCGGTATTGACGCCTCGGACGCGCTGGAGATTTCCGCCAAGACCGGTCTGGGGATTCCCGCCGTGCTCGATGCCATCATCGACAGGCTGCCACCCCCGAAGGGCGGCGATGAAAACGCGCCGCTGAAGGCGCTGCTGATGGATGCCTATTATGACCCCTATCTGGGCGTGGTCGTGATGGTGCGGATCATCGACGGCAGGCTGAGGAAGGGCATGCGGGTCAAGATGCTGTCCACCGGGGCGAGCTACATCGTCGACCGGGTTGGCGTGTTCAAGCCGAAGATCACCGACATTGGCGAATTGGGTCCGGGCGAGATAGGCTTCCTGACGGCTTCGATCAAGGAGGTCGCAGACGCCGCCGTGGGTGACACGATCACCGATGAAAAGAACCCCACCAAGGAGATGCTGCCGGGCTTTGCGCCTGCCCAGCCGGTGGTGTTCTGCGGCCTGTTCCCCGTGGATGCGGCAGATTTCGAAGACTTGCGTGCCGCCATGGGCAAGTTGCGGCTGAATGATGCCAGCTTCAGCTTCGAAATGGAGACCAGTGCCGCGCTCGGCTTCGGCTTCCGCTGCGGTTTCCTTGGCCTGTTGCATCTGGAAATCATCCAGGAGCGGCTGACGCGCGAGTTTGACCTCGATCTGATCGCGACCGCACCGTCGGTGGTCTATGAGATCGCCATGCGTGATGGCTCGTCGATCCACCTGCACAACCCGGCTGACATGCCCGACACCATGGCTATCAGTGAAATCGCAGAGCCTTGGATCAAGGCGACCATCCTGACCCCTGACGAATACCTTGGCGCCATCATCAAGCTCTGTCAGGACAGGCGCGGGGTGCAGAAGGACATCAGCTATATCGGCCCGCGCGCCATGCTGGTCTATGAGCTGCCGCTCAACGAAGTGGTGTTCGACTTCTATGACCGGCTGAAGTCGATCTCCAAGGGCTATGCCAGTTTCGACTATCAGTTGATTGACCACCGGGTAGGCGACCTTGTGAAGATGTCGATCCTTGTCAATGACGAGCCGGTGGATGCCCTGTCCATGCTGGTCCACCGCAACCGGGCCGAAAGCCGGGGCCGGGCGATGTGCGAGAAGCTGAAGGACCTGATCCCGCAGCACCTGTTCAAAATCCCGATCCAGGCCGCCATTGGCGGGCGGATCATCGCGCGCGAAACCATCAGTGCCATGCGCAAGGACGTGACCGCCAAATGCTATGGCGGCGACATCAGCCGCAAGCGCAAGCTCTTGGACAAGCAGAAGGCCGGCAAGAAGAAGATGCGCCAGTTCGGCAAGGTGGAGATCCCGCAGGAAGCGTTTATCGCCGCGTTGAAGATGGATGCGGATTGAGGAATGGAAGGCAATGGACGCCCGACGCTGTGGTTGATTGGTGGCGCCAATGGCGTCGGCAAGACGACGTTCGCGCGGGCGAGGATTGCAGCAGTTTCTGGCAGCACTGAATTCGTCAACCTCGACCTGATCGCTCAAGGCCTGTCGCCCCTGAACCCCGGCGGGCAACAAATCCGCGCTGCCCGCGTGGCGCTTGATATGGCGCGTGACCTGATTGCCGCGCGGGCCAGCTTTGCGCTGGAAAGCACATTGTCAGGCCGCACCCATTTGAACCTAATGGCGGAGGCCAGGGCGAGCGGTCTGGCGGTAAAGCTCCTGTATTTTGTCGTGTCCGACGTGGAAGAGTGCATCCGACGGGTCGCGCGCCGAGTGTCCGAAGGCGGCCATGATGTGCCGGAAGCCGATCTGCGCCGCCGTTATGACCGCACCCTGGAGAACTTCGCCACCTATGCCGCTGCCTGCGACTTCTGGCGCCTGTACGACGCAGGCGGCCTGTCGCCGGTGACGGTGGCGGAGGGGGCTGGACCGGCTGTGACCCACGATAGTGGTGCAGAGATACCAGAGCCAGTCAGGCAGTTCATGAGGCCCGGCGCTTGAACCGACGATATCGCCCATGATTTTGTCCCAGTGTTTGACGCTGGGTCGAAATGCTGGTAATTGTGCCTCATGACACTCCAGCGCAAGATCACTGTCGAAGTCCCGGCCGCCACGCTGGAATCAGCGATGACACTCAGCGGCGGTGGCGTGGCCGAAACTGTCCGTGCCGCCTTGGCAGACTATGCGCACCGGCAGGCATCGCTGAAGCTGAATGCTTTGCGCGGCACATTGAAAGACCCGCCCGACTGGCGCGTACTCCGGGGAAAAGATGAGGACGAATAGCCAGCAGCTTGTCGCATTGGACACCAACGTCGTGATTGCCTGGCTGGCTGATTCAGAACAGCTTTCCAAGCTGTCGGACAGTTCGCTCGATAAGATCGCCAAAGGCAACTTCCTGCTGCCACCACTTGCTGTCACCGAAACGCTCGCAGGCCCCACCATCAGTCCCGCGATGCAAGGCGCAATCTGCGGGCTTGCCACCCTACCGGTTCTGGATGGCTATTGGGTGCGTGCCGGGCTGTTGCGACGCACGCTGCTGGCTGCAGGACGGCGGGCCAAACTGGGGGACACCCTGATCGCCCAAGCCTGTATCGATTCTGATATTCCGCTGCTGACACTCGATCACGACTTTGCAGTTTTCGCCGAGGCTGGCGGGCTGCACCTCGCCTGAAGCAGCTTGCATTCCCCCCATCCTGTGCGACAACCTGCGACGCAATGGCAGGAAGGGCTGACCCATGGACTGGCAGACATTGTTTTTCAACGCCGATGGCCGGATGGGCAAGAAGGACTTCTGGGTCGGGGTTGCGATTATCTTCGTGATCAACCTGCTGTTCTCGCAGGTCGAATCGATCGGCTGGCTGGTCAGCCTGGCCACCCTGTGGGCCAGCGTCTGCGTCTATGCCAAGCGGCTGCATGATTTCGACAAGTCGGGATGGCTGATGCTGCTCCCGCTCGGGGTCTTTGTCCTGGCGATCCTGATTGGGGCGCTTTCGATGCTTGGCGGGGCGCTTGCGGGCTCGTCAGGCGGCGGCAGTGGCGTCGCGCTCGGCGTCCTGTTTGGCCTCGGCTTTGGCGGGGTCCTGTTCGGGCTGGCCATGCTGGTCAACATCGGCTTCGTGATCTGGGTCGGCACCCGTGACAGCGATCCGGAGGCCAACCGGTTCGGCAGCCCGCCGGACGTGCCATTGGTCACAGCGATCTGAACTGGCCAGCCGGTGCGCCGCGCGCTAATCCGGCCGCATGACAGTCAACACCCGCATCATCCCGTGCCTCGATGTGAAAGACGGGCGCGTCGTCAAGGGCGTGCAGTTCGAAGGCCTGCGCGATGCCGGTGATCCGGTGGAGCAGGCCCGCTTCTATGATGCGCAAGGCGCTGACGAATTGTGCTTCCTTGATATCTCGGCCAGCCACGAGGGCCGGGCGACCTTGCTGGATGTGGTGTCACGCACCGCAGAGGCCTGCTTCACCCCGCTGACCGTGGGCGGCGGTGTGCGCGAGCCGGACGATGTGCGCCGCCTGCTGCTGGCTGGCGCTGACAAGGTGTCGATCAATACGGCGGCGGTGGCAGACCGGGCCATCGTGCGCGACAGTGCCCGCCGGTTTGGCGCCCAGTGCATCGTGGTGGCGATTGACGCCCGCCAGACCGGGCCAGGCCGCTGGGAAATTTACACGCACGGCGGGCGGCGCCCGACGGGGATCGACGCGCTGACCTATGCCAAAGAGGTGGTGTCGCTTGGCGCTGGTGAATTGCTGGTGACGTCCATGGACCGCGATGGCACGAAGTCCGGCTATGATCTCGATCTGGTCGCGGCCATGGTGGAGGCCGTGCCTGTGCCGGTGATTGCGTCGGGCGGTGTCGGCACGCTGGAGGATCTGGTTGACGGCGTCACAAAAGGCGGCGCCAGCGCTGTTCTGGCTGCCTCGATCTTCCACTTCCGCACCCACAGCCTTGACGAAGCGCGCCAAGCACTGCGCAATGCAGGCGTTGCGGTGCGCGAACCGCTGTCATCGTTTGTGTTGGATCGGGCTGATGTCTGAAGTTGAAAACCCCTCGCTCGGCGCCGCCATCGATGCGCTGATGATCGATGTGGCTGCCCGGGTCGGGTCTGATCCTGCTGAAAGCTACACCTCCCGCCTGCTGGCAAAGGGCGCCCAGCGGATTGCCAAGAAGGTCGGTGAAGAAGGTGTCGAACTGGCGCTGGCCCTGTTCGGTCAGGACGATGCGGCGGTTGTCGCAGAAGCGGCTGACGTCCTCTATCACATCGCAGTCGGTCTGCAGTTGCGCGGCATCGACCCTGCGCTGGTCGGGGCTGAACTGGCCGGGCGGCGTGGTACCTCCGGGCTGCTGGAAAAGGCATCGCGCCCGGTCGAATGAGCCTGCCGGACTGGACAATCAGCACGCCAGAACCGAACGACGCAGCACGCCTTTCGGCTTTTGGCGCGGCCCGGTTCACCGCCACCTTCGGCTTCAACTATCCGCCACAGGACCTCGCCAGTTTTCTGGACACCACCTATGCCGTGGACAAATGGACTGGCCTGCTGGCAGACGCGGACCAGCACTGGCGCATGGCGCAGGACAGCGCGGGGTTGATCCTGGGCTTTGTGCAGGCTGCGTCCATGGGCTTGCCACACCCGCATGAGCCTGACGCGGTGGAGCTGTGCAAGCTCTATGTGGCCGATTGCGCCAAAGGGTCAGGTCTCGCGGCGGCTTTGCAGCAATCGGTGCTGGATTGGGCGCGCGGAAGGGCCGCGCCTGCGCTCTATCTCGGGGTCTGGTCGCTTAATCCCCGGGCCCAGGCCTTCTATCGCAAGCAAGGGTTCGAAGCGGTGGGGGCCTATCAGTTTCAGGTGGGTGAAACGCTGGATGATGAGGTGATCATGCGGCTGGGGTTGTAGTCAGACACCGCAGTTCTTTTGCAGGAGCGCGGCTGTCCCAGCCGCACAATGGCGCATCTTGGCTT
>JALOSP010000066.1 GCA_025458365.1 Hyphomonadaceae bacterium | reverse complement strand
CATGGTAAGTCATTGAATTGCGTCACCTCGCTGACACACTGTTTCCCGCTTTCCGATATCCTGAAACGCGGTAGGCTGGCTGCTGAGAAGTTCCGCCGGTGATCCCCCCCATGACCCGCCCTGCGGCGCACGGGGATCACCGCAAGGGCAGCGTGGTGCATCACGCAACGATGTTGAATGGGAGCTGAAACGTCATGACGAGAACGGGCCTTCTACTGTGCGGCACTGCCATGGCTTCGGTCTGGGTCACAGGTGCCCTGGCCCAGGCCACGCCTCCGGCGTCTGCGCCACAGGACGCCGCCGACCCGGCGCAACCCGTCCAGACCATCATCGTCACCGGAACGCGAATTCAGGCGGCATCGGACAGTGGCGCGGTCGCAGTCACCACAATCAGCCGGGACCAGATCGACGCGCTGGGCCAGGCCTCCACCGGGGAACTGATGGAAAATCTGGCTCAAGCCGGGTCCTTCGAGATCAATGGCGCGGCCGATGGACCCAATTCGGCGCGTGGCGACATCGCCACGGTCAATCTGCGCGGGCTGGGCACTGGCAACACGCTGATCCTGTTGAACGGTCGCCGGATTGCAGCACACGCAGTCAACCAGGACGTGGGCTCGACCCCGCGCCAGGTCACCAATGTCAACGCCTTCCCATCGGCCGGGATCGACCGGATCGAAGTCCTGCGGGACGGGGCATCGGCGCTCTACGGATCGGACGCTACTGCTGGCGTGGTGAACACCATCCTGTCCACCGATTTCGACCAGACCCGGATTACCGGTCGGGTCTCGCGCCTGAGTGGTGCCGATCATGGCGAGTTGAGCTTCGATGTGGCCCATGGTTTCGGTTTCAATCAGGACCGCACGCGGGTTCTGGCGATTGCATCGTGGTATCACCGCGACCCGCTGTATTCGAGCGAGCTCGGGCCCCAATTCACCAGTGTGGACAAGCGTGGTTTCCTCGCAGACAGCCCTTACGCTACGGCCAACACTGACTTTCGCAACACTTCGTCGGCGTCGCCATTCGGTGAGTTTGTAGCTGGTGCATTCAATGCGGATGGCAGCCAGTTCCTGGGACGCCGCGTGCGGCGCGGCACCACCAATCTGACAACGACAGGTGGCGTGTTCCACGTCCAGCCTTGCGGCTTTGCGGGGACTTTGCAGAACCTCCCGGCGACGACCACGATTGGCTGTGTAGGCCTGGATGATTCCACACTGGATGTCGGGCTGCGATATGACTTCAATGCCTTGCAGCCGAACAACGCGCTCAATCAAGGGATCAACATTCCCCTAGACGGCGAGCAGGCACTGGGACGCCAGATGTTGACGGAGATCGACCGGGTCAATTTGTTCGGCCAGATCACGCATGATTTCTCCGACACGATGGAGGGCTTTGCCGAGTTCCTGTACTATCAGGCCGAAACTGCGAGTGCCCGGGCCACCCAGCCGATGGATTCAGGTCTGGCGTTCCTTGTCGTGCCGCGCACGAATTACTGGAACCCGTTTGGCGCTGTCGGATCGGTCAACCGGATTGCCGGGCTGAACACGACAGACGTTCCTGCCGCCGGTCTTGACGTGCTGGTCCAGCAATGGCGGCCAGTCGAGCTTGGTCTGCGCAACATCTTCACCGAGACCACCACGTGGCGCGCACTGGCAGGGCTGAAGGGCAGTTTCGGGGATTGGGATTGGGAAGGTGCGCTGGCCTATTCGTCGAATGAGACCACCGACATCGAGAACAACCGGATCTCGAAGACCCTGCTGCAAGCAGAGCTGGCGCGCTCGACACCCGATGCGATCAACCCGTTCGGCGGGCCGGGCAGCAACTCCACCGCGCAGTGGGACCGGGTCCGGATCGCCAGCGAGAACGTCGGCGAAACCGTGCTGGCAACCGGTGACTACCGGATGAGCACTGATGAGCTGTTTGCCGGCTGGGCGGGTCCGATTGCAGCGGCCTTCGGTGTCGAATGGCGGTATGAGCGATATACCGAGGACCGGGATCCGCGTCTGGACGGCACCATCATTTTCAATACGGCCACCGTGTCAGGCCGGTCGGATGTGGTCGGGGTCAGCCCGACGGACGATTCGACAGGCGACCGCAATGTCTATTCGGCGTTCGGCGAAGTGTTCGTGCCGCTGATCGATGGCGACGGGCCATTCCCGAACAGGCTCACCTTGCAGATGGCGGCTCGGGCCGAGTATTTCGACGATCTGGGGGAAAGTTCTGTCAAGCCGAAGGTCGCACTGTCGTGGTTCCCGATCGAATGGCTCAACCTGCGGGCGGCCTGGAGCCAGGGATTCCGGGTGCCCAATCTGGTGCAACTCAATCGTGGCGACATTTCGCGCCTGAATCTGGGGATCGACGACTTCTGGCGGGCGCCGGTGACAGGCGACGCCCAGTCCAACGGCGACGCCTATGTGCCCAGCGTCCGTCAGGCCAACCCCAATTTGCGCAATGAGGACACCGAGACTGTGGTGTTGGGTGTGATTGCGGACTTCCGGCGGGCACTGGGCCAACCGTGGATCCGCGATTTCCGCGTCAGCCTCGACTACTGGAGCTTTGCCCAGACCGACGTGATTGCCGCGTTCGGTGACCAGGAGGCACTGGCCTATGACTTCCTGCTGCGTCGTCGCGGTTCATCCAACCCGAACGTGGTGCGTGCCCCGGTCACGGCTGGCGATGCCGCAGCCTTCGCCGCCTGGAACCTTGCCAACCCGGCCGACCAACGCCAGGCTGCCGGTCAGGTGCAATTCATTGTCGATCCCTTCATCAACCTCGACAGCCAGGATGCGGACGGGTTCGATCTGGGGGTCAACTTCACAATCCGGCCCAGCATGGAGTTCGGCACGGTCGATTTCGATCTGGATGTGACCTATCTGCGCTCGCTCAATGTGGTGCGCAATGAATTGCTGGCCGAACTGGCCGCAAGCCCGGCCTTTGCCGGGGTGTTCACAGAGTTGCAGGAAGACCGCATCCGTCAGGATGGCAACCCGCAATGGCGCACCAATTTCACCATGACCTGGACGCGGGGGCCCTTCGCACTGGGAGCCTCGGCCCGCTACATTTCCGACTTCCTCGATACTGCTGCCGACCCCGACCTGAACGGTGATGGTGTGCTGGACTTCTGGACCGCAGAAAGTGCGGTTCGGGTCAATGTCTATGGCGAGGCCCGGCTGGGCGGTGAGGGGCGCCCCTATCGCATCCGCTTCGGGGTCAACAATCTGACCAATGAGGCACCTCCGCTGGTGGATTCATCTCTGGGCTACAATCCCGAGTTCCACTGGCTGAAGGGTACCGAGATGTACATGCAAGTGCGAGCCACGTTCTAGGGTCATGCGCGTTGCATGCCGTACGGCTGGGCCTATGCCCTGCGGAGCCCGCCAGATGACATTGCGCGGGATGGCTGTTGCTACCGTCCTCGCTTCACTGCTGGCGCCATTTCCAGGTGCGGGCACCGAGCGCCCGGCCTTGTGTCGCGGTCATGGTGTGCGTGTGGACACGGGCTTCGCGCGGGCGGGCGCACGATCGTGCGCGGTGCGTGTGATTGCGGGTGTGACTTCGGTCCGGGTCGAAGTCCGGCCCGAGACGCTGCCGATCAACCCCAGCCCCTGGTATGCATTCCGGCTGACGACGGGGCGCGCTCGCGACGTGGAGGTGGTGCTGGATTATGGCCAGCACCGGCACCGGTACCATCCCCATCGTCGCCATGATGTTGGTGCATGGGAGCCGACGGCCGACGAACAGGTATCCGTGGCATCGGCAGGCCAGGAAGCACATGTGCGGTTCCAACTGCAACCGGGTTCCACCGTCTTCGCCGCCCAGCCGTTCGATGCACCTGCACGCCTGACGGCGATGCTGGACCGGGCCACAGACAGTGGCATGCTCGCGCGATCTGTGATTGGCCATTCGCTGTCCGGGTTGCCACTACCCGCCTACGAAACCGCGCCAGAAGGCGCAGCCGCATCGGTCATCGTGCTAGCACGGCAGCATCCGCCGGAAGTGCCGGGTGAATGGGCATTTGACGCTTTTACCGAGACGTTGCTGGCTGACACTGATCTCGCCCGCCGGTTTCGGGGCCGTTTTGCCCTGCTGTTTCTGCCGGTGTTGAACCCTGACGGAATTGCTGGCGGCTACTGGCGGACCAATCGCGGTCTGGTCGATCTCAATCGCGATTGGGGGCCATTCACCCAACCGGAAACCCAGGCCGCCGCTGCCCGCATCCGCCAGTTTGTGGCAGACCGGCCAGCCATCGCGATGATCGACTTCCATGCCACCGACCGCGACGTGATCTATGCCCAACCGCGATCAGCCAGCCTGTTTCCCTCAGGGTTCACGGATGCCTGGCTCGAAGACTGGACCGCCCGCCTTGGTGAAAGCGCGCCTGGGATCGACAGGGCGCACAACGCGTCCAATGCCAATTCCAAGACCTGGGGCCGGTTGACGCTCGGCGTGGCTGCGATCACTTACGAGGTCGGCGACAACACACCGCGGGCGGAGGCAGAAGCCAATGCGCGGGCGGCGGCCGAAGCGATGATGGAGGCGGCAGTGGCATTGCCAGACGGATTCGCCAGCCCCGCAGTCGAGGAGCAGATGCTGTGAGCAGTGCAGACAGAAGGTTCATTCTGGCGGGCCTTGCCGCAATCGCAGGGGACGCCGCCTTTCAGGCATCAAGCGCTGTCGCACAGGACATCAGACAGCTCCGCACTCCCGTGCGCCGGGTGTTTGATGGCTGGGCGGGGCCTGCCATCCCGGTCTGGAGCCACCGGCCTGAGCTGGCCGACGACGATGCGCCTGTGCTTGTCATCATGCACGGCGTGCGGCGCGACGCGGATCGTTATCTTGCCGAATGGCAGGCGCTGGCTGACCGGATCGGCTTCATTGCAATCTGTCCGGAGTTTTCAGCAGAGGCATTCCCCGGCGCCTTGAACTACAACCTGGGCGGGGTGCTGGACGCTCAAGGCAGGGCCCGTCCTGTTTCGCTGTGGAGTTTTTCGGCCATAGGCCCGATCTTCGAATGGTTCTGCCAGGAGGAAGCACTGACAACCCGCTCGTTCGATCTGTTCGGCCATTCGGCGGGTGCCCAGTTTGCCCACAGGTTTCGCGCCTTTGCAGCGCCCCAAAAGCTGAAACGCGTGATTGCCGCAAATGCAGGCTGGTACACCTTTCCCAACCCCGCCCTGGCCTGGCCTTTGGGGTTTGCAGGCGCTCCTGGCGGCGATCAGGCTTTGCGCGAGTGGCTGGCCGCCGATATGACCATTCTGTTGGGCACCCGTGACAATGACCCCGAACACCCCAGCCTGAACCGGGAAGCCGGTCAGATGGCGCAAGGGCCGCACCGGCTCGCTCGCGGAATGAACTTCCATGCTGCGGGCAAGCAACATGCAGAGGCCTTGGGGGTACCATTCGGCTGGTCTCTGGCCTATGCGCCGGGCATCGCCCACGACAATGGTGGCATGGCCGCCTTCGCGGTCAATCAACTTTTTGGCGCTGTTTTGCGACCATGAGCCTGCACCATACAACCGGCCATCGGCCAGCCACACGAACCGCCCGTGGCTTGTGTCTTGGCTTGATTGCCTTGCTGGTGGCCGGTTGTACGCCATCGCGTGCGCTGGTCGACAGCCCGTCCAGTCTGCTGATGGAGCGGGCCGTCGTGGGTCCGCAGGTCACCGTCTGCCCCGGTTTTCTGCCCTCTGGCGTGCGCTGCCACACAGGAACGTCGCCTGCCGGTGCTGCCTATCTCATGGCCATGCCGGCAGACTGGAACGGCACGCTGGTGCTGTTTGCCCACGGTGGGCCGAGGCTTGGCCCGCCGCAATTGTCAGAAACTGTCGAGGATCTCGAAAAGTTCCAGATGCTGGTCACTGAAGGATACGCCTGGGCCGGATCGACCTATCGGCGCGGCGGGTATGGTGTGCGGTCAGCAGCGGCAGACATGGAGGATTTGCGGCAGATTCTCTGGCAAGCATTTGGGCGCCCTGCGCTCACACTGCTGCACGGCCAGTCCTGGGGTGCCAATGTCGCGGCCAAATACGCCGAACTGCATGCACTGGACCATGACGGACGCAAGACTGTGGATGGCGTGATCCTTACCAGTGGCGTGCTTGCCGGTGGCACACGCGCCTACCGGCTGCGGTCTGACCTGCGTGCGGTCTATCAATTCTACTGCCGCAATCATCCGCGCCCTGACGAACCGCAATATCCGCTCTGGCAAGGCCTGCCCGAAGGGTCCACGATGTCTCGCGCCGAGCTTGCAGACAGGGTTGAAGAGTGCACCGGGATTGGCCTGCCCCCAGCCGAGCGCACCGCCGCCCAGCGGGCGAGGGCCGCCAGCATCACTGGCGTGCTTGGTGTTTCGGAGGCTCAAATCCTGCCGAACCTGTTCTGGGCGACAATGACCTTTCAGGACATGGTCGGGCGCCTTGAGGGCCGCAATCCGTTTTCCAACCAAGACACCGTGTATCGCGGTTCCGATGATGATCTGGCCCTGAATCAGGGCATCGAACGCTTCAGCCCGGACCCCCAAGCGCTAGCGCAGCTGGCGTATGACAGTGACCTGTCTGGCCTGATCGTGGTTCCAACCATCACCTTGCACGGCGCAGGCGATCTGGTGGCCAGTTCTTCCCATGCCGAAGCCTACCGGCAGACTGTCGAGCGTGCGGGCCGTGGCAGTCTGCTGGTCCAAGTCTATACCGACGAGGCCGAACACAGCCGCCTGAGTGCGCCTGCATACCCGGCTGTGTTTGCAGCCATGCTTGACTGGATCAAGGTCGGCCGCAAACCTGATGCCGCATCGATTGCCGTCGGGTGCGAACCTCTTTCCAGACGCTTGGCTGAGCCTTGCAGGTTTCTGCCCGACTTTACACCCTCCACAGGCTTCTAGCCGTTTCGAGATTGGACACAGACATGGCTGATGCCAGGGACACAGGCACGTTTGAAGAAGAACCAGCTGGTGGTGCGCTGGTCCGCCGGATCGGGCTGCTGGCCGGGCTTGGCGTGTTTGCACTGATGCTGGCGAGCCCTCCGCCCGCGAGCCTTGAACCCTTGGCATGGAAGGCCCTCGCGCTGCTGGCACTGATGATCATATGGTGGATCACCGAGGCCATCCCGGTGGCCGCAACCGCGCTGCTGCCGCTTGTTGGTCTGCCTGTGATGGGCGTGGCCAAGCCTGCAGAC
>JALOSP010000065.1 GCA_025458365.1 Hyphomonadaceae bacterium | reverse complement strand
TCGACCAATTGCATCACAAGATAGCCGAACGCAGCCTTGGTCAGGGATGCGCCATACATCACGGTGTCGGATTGCAACGGCGCCCCCGCGCCGTCGCGGACGCCATAGGCCCTGGTGAAGACCACTTGCCCGTCGTCCACCACCGCAACCGCGATGCCTCTGGAGCCGGTCGCAGCCATGGCGGCGCTCACCGTGGCATCGATGCCGGCAATCTCCACACGCGGGGCAGGTGTCGATGGCACACTCGCACAGGCACCTGCCACACTGGCCAGCGCCAGGCCGCACAGGCGGACAAGCCTGTTCCAGGGGAGATTGATCGCCTGATCGGTCATCGGCTTGCTCCAGCACGGCTGCTTGCTCCGACCATGCGCCTGGGTGGCATTGTCGAAGGTCACATTGTCGTCGGCCATGCCGTGCAGGATCAGCAGGGGACGCGCCACGCGGGAGAGGCCGGGCAGCACCGAAGAGGCCTCATAGGCACCCGCCTGATCCTGTGGCCTTCCCATGAAACGCTCGGTATAGTGGGTGTCATAGAGCGCCCAATCAGTCACAGGGGCGCCCGCCGCATAGGCGTTCCAGGCTTCCGGGTGCAGCACCGCAAGACGCAGCGCCATATAGCCGCCATAAGACCAACCCCAGACCCCGATGCGGTCAGGATTCACGAACGGCTGCTGACGCAGGAAATTGAGTCCAGCCAGCTGGTCATCCGCCTCGATCGTACCGAGCTTCAAGTGCAAGGCGCGCTCGAAATCGCGGCCTCTGTTCGGCGTGCCACGATTGTCGACCCGGAACACGATATAGCCGCGCGCGGCATGGAACTGGTCGACATTGCTGCCCCACGACCGGGTCACCACCTGCACGCCAGGCCCGCCATAGACATAGTGCAGGACCGGATAACGCCTCGCCGGATCAAAGTCCGGAGGCAGGTGCATGGACCAGTGCAACGTGTCACCTGACGGCCCGGTCAAAGTGCCAAACCGCATGGTGGCGCGCGGATAGGCTGCCCAGGGGTGGCTGGCGTCCAGCCGGTTTTCCTGCAGCCAGCGCACGCGAGTGCCATTGGCGCGATAAAGGCCTGCCTGTGGCGGTGTATCGGGCGCCGAATAGGTACCGATGAAGGCGCTGCCGGTGACATTCATCCGCACCGCCCAAGTGCCCTCTCCGGTGGTGATCTGGCGTGGCTCGGCAGCCCGCCGCGAGCGCGGGTTCAGTGCGGCAGACCACAATTGCATGGCCAGAGGATCGGCCTTGTTGGTGGTGAAAAACACCTGGCCGGTTGCCTCATCCACGCCCTCGATGGCGCGCACGGCCCAGCCTTCGCCCGCCGTGATCACCCGACGCAAGCTGCCGTCAGCATCATGCAGGCTGATATGACGCCAGCCCGAGCGCTCGCTGGTCCACAGGAAAGTTCCGTCCCGCAGGGTCTTGAAATCATGGGTGAGATTGACCCATGCCGGGTCGGCTTCGGAGAGGATCACCCGCGATGCCCCGGTGCGCGGATCCACGGCGAGCAAGTCCAGCCGGGTCTGTGCCCGGTTCTGGCGCTGGACATAAAGTGTGTGGCCATCCTTGGACCAATCAACGCGGGCCAGATAGAAATCGGCCTGTGACCCCAGATCGACTTGGGTGGTGGTGCCGGTCGTCGTGTCATGTACCGACAGGCTGACCACGGCATTGGCCGCCCCGGCACGCGGATAGCGCTGGTCGATGATTGCTGTTGCCGATGCGCCGATCTCCACGCGCGGGATGATCGCCACCGGGGCCTCATCCACGGTGGTATAGGCCATGAAGCGGTCTTCGGGTGCCCACCAATAGCCGGTGTCGCGGTCCATCTCCTCCTGGGCGATGAATTCGGCCATGCCGTGGGTGATGGTGCCTGACGCGGCAGGCGAAATGCGGGTTTCGACGCCTGTGGCAATCATCACGCTCCACAAGGCGCCATCGCGGATGAACGACGCGGCGCGACCGGTGGGTGACAGGCGGGCATCGGTCTCGAATGTGTCCGGCGTGTCGGTCAATTGTTGCGGACGGGCAGGATCGGCCAGTGGCACGCGATACAGGTCGCCACCCAGCGGCACGAGCACGGCCTCACCCCGCGCATCCCACGAATAATCCACGATACCGCGAGACCCCGCGATCCGCTGCCGCTCGCGCCGCGCGATTTCTTCTGGTGACAGAGCGCCTTCATCGGGCACCAGCGCGCGCGAATCGACCAGCATCCGCGGCTCGCCACCTGCGACAGGTGCGCCCCAAAGGTCGAGCCGCTGGGCGTCGGTGGCATTGGGCTGCAACCAGGTGGCCCAAGCACCGTCCGGCGACAGAGCCGGGCTGCGCAGGGTCGGCCCGTTCAGGGCGGGGCTGGCATAGACCCGTTCAAGTGGCAGCAGTGTCGGCGCGGCGGGCTGGGCCAACGCGGGAGCGCCGACCACTTGTACGGAGAACACAAGGCAAAGGCAGCGGGCAGTAACGGCATTGGACATCATTGAACGCTGGCATTGCAGGCGCGCCGGTTCAATCCCTGCAACACAGACAGCGCGCTCAACCGGCAGCCGCGTGTTCCCTGGTCATCAGGCCCAATCTGTAGATCCAAGGCCAAGTGTAGAGGCCGGAATTGTGCCCGTCGTCGAAAATGATGCGCACGGCATAGCGGCCCACCGGTTCGGTGCGGAGCACGCCGACACGTTCCTTGCCGGTCAACGTGATCTTCTGCGCGGCCGAGTGGCCCTGGACCTCGGCAGAGGGGCTTTCCACACGCAACAGCTCGAACGGAATCGCAAACCGGGCGCCATCATCAAATGTCACGTCCAGCACCCGGGCACTGCGCTGGAACACAAGCTCCAGTGGCCACGGCGTGCCGACAGCCTCACTCGCCATCGGCCAGCTCGCGGGCTTCATTGACCAGCATGATCGGCACCCCGTCGCGGATCGGATAGGCGAGGCGGGCCGACTTCGAAATCAGCTCGCCCCTGTCCTTGTCCCAGACCAGCGGGGTGCGGGCCTGCGGGCAGACCA
Organism: Hyphomonadaceae bacterium; assembly: GCA_025458365.1. Lineage (GTDB taxonomy): Bacteria > Pseudomonadota > Alphaproteobacteria > Caulobacterales > Aquidulcibacteraceae > JALOSP01. Next base: position 4,541 of record JALOSP010000065.1, on the reverse strand, counting down.
GCACTTCAAGCAGGCGCGGATCAAGATCACGCTGGGGTCTGGAATCGCTCATCTTTCTGCTCCTGTCGCACCTATTGCAGCGGCATGTCCGGCCCGTCGCCGATGTCCATCCGCATCAGGGTCTCCAACGTGCGCTGGCGGTCCTTGAGGGTCGGCTGTTCCAGCAGGGCCTGCTTTTCCATTGGTGCGAACGGGCACATGGCCGAGAGCGCATTGACAAGCAATTCCGGCGGTGCCTCCTCGATGGAGCTCCAATCGGCTTTCAGATCGTTGCGGTCGAGATAGCTGCGCACCACTTCCAGAAACGGGGGCCGGTCAAATCCGCTGAAATCCGGAGATGGTTTGAGATCGGCAGCAAAGGGTTCGAAGTCGGCTTCCACCTGGCGGTAGGCCGTCGCGACAGGCAGTTCGCGCACGACTTCAAACCGGCTGATCCCGGTCAGCGTGATCAGATAGCGGCCATCATCGGTCTCGGCGAAGGCAGTCAGCCGCCCGACGGTCCCCACACGGGCGAGCCTGGGGGTCCCCTCGTCATCATCACCATCGTCCGGCATCGACTGGATCATGCCGATCAGCCGGTCTCCAGCCAGTGCATCGTCGATCATGTTGAGATAGCGCGGCTCGAAGATATTGAGCGGCAGCTGTCCTTTGGGAAACATGACCGCGCCATTGAGCGGAAATACTGCCAGCGTGCGCGGAAGGTCGGCCGGTTTGCGATAGACAGTCAAGGCTGGCCCCTCTCAGGCAAACAGGATGGACGACAGGGCGCGGCGGCCGGACTTGGTGAGTTCGGCATTGGGGCCGGCTGCATCGAAAATCTCCAGCAATTGCTTGCGCGCCTTGTCACCCTCCCAATTGCGGTCAGCCTTCAGGATCGACAGCAATTGATGGACCGCGCTTTCAAGGTCGCCTGCACCGACATGCGCCATGGCCAGATCGAACCGGGTCGCCAGATTGCCCGGGTCGCGCGCAACTTTGGCCGCATGGGTTTCAGGGTCGCCAGCGCCTGCTGCAGTTTCAGCCAGCCGGATCCGGGTGCGCACCAATGTCACATCGGGGTCTTTTTCCTGTTCTGGCGTCAGGCCCACCAGCAATTGGCCCGCCTGATCCATCTGACCGCTGGCAAGATAGACCCGTGCCAGGCCTGCTCGTGCCTTCAAATTCTCAGGGTCGAGCTGCAGGACGCTGGCATAGCTCTGGGCCGCTCCGCCGAGGTCACCCAGCGACAGGCTTTCGGCAGCCTCGCTCATCAATTCGTCGATCCCGTCGGGTGTGCCGCCAGTCACGCGGTCAATCAGCGCCTTGATCTGGCTTTCGGGCACGGCACCCATGAAGCCATCGACAGGCTTGCCCTTGTCGATCACGAACACGGCAGGGATGGATTGGACCCGCAACTGGCCCGCATAGGCCGGGTTCTCGTCGATATTGATCTTGACCAGCTTCACCTTGCCGCGCGCAGCGGTCACCGCCCGCTCCAGCGTCGGCGTGAGCGTCCGGCACGGGCCGCACCAGGGAGCCCAGAAATCGATCAGCACCGGGGTGTCCATCGACGGATCGATCACGTCCTGCTTGAAGGTGGCATCGGTGCCATCCTTGATCAACGCACCGGGATCACCACCTCCGCCACCGGGCGGTTTGGCACTGCTCATCGGTTTGCCGGAGGGGGAAATCAAAGCCATGGCGGGTCGGTCCTGAAGGGTTGAAGTTTCTGCCGACTGTATGTGGACGCATGGGAGCGCCGGTTCAAGGCAAACGGGTGCGGCACCCGTCAAAACGCTGTCAGCACCGGGTCATGATCGCCACTGAAATCGGCCCGCAGGACAGCGCCGCCCCAGTGGCGCACGAAGCTGGCCAGCCCGGCTTGGGAAACAGAAGTGGTCGCCGTGTTTTCCAGCGGGTGGAAATTGACCGGCTCGGCGGCCAGCAGTGCCTCGTCCAACACCAGTGTCACAGCGCGGCTGGTGTCGTTGATCAGGGCAAACACCGTGACCGAGCCCGGCCTGACGCCGAGGGTTTCCCACAACAACTCCTCCTTGCCAAACGACAGGCGCTGGCAGCCCAGCCCCTTGTGCAACCGGTTCACATTGACGGACGTGTCGCCAAGCGCGCAGACCAGTACGATGCGACCCGCCTTGTCGCGCAAGAACAGGTTCTTGGTGTGGCCTCCGGGCAGGGCCGCCTTGATGTCGGCGCCTTCTTCGACCGTGAACACGGCGCGGTGGTCATGGGTCACATGTGCGATGCCAAGACGGGCAAACAGGTCGAGGAGATCGGCACGGGTGGCAGGCATGGACGGAGCGATAGCCTGATCAGGCTGGCGCGCCAATCGGTCACTGTCCGCGCCTATGCAGGCTTCTACCATTGTGATAATTCTACCGCTCTGGAGGTTGGTAGCATGGGCAAGGCACTTAGCATCAAAGACACGGCCACCTACGATCTGGTAGCCGAACTGGCGCGCCAGACTGGCCTGTCGATGACCCAGGCGGTCAATGCAGCCGTCACCGCCAACCTGCAGCGCCTCGAGCAGGCCCGCGCCGAGGCAGCGAGCGCCTGGCTGGCGCGACGGCAGGCAGAAGGCCCGATGCCAGCGGACGCCTGGGTTGAGCCGAATGAAGTGGCTCTGCCTGAAACCGACGTTCACTGGCAGCAGTAAGGTGACGTTGTTCCTGCTCGACACCAACGTTCTGGTTGATGTCTTGCGCGACCCTTCGGGTATCGTGGCCAATCAACTGGCTGCCCACATGGCCACTGGCGATACCATCGCCACGTCCAGCATCGTCCAGTACGAACTGGAGTTGGGTGCACTTCGCAGCGCAAGACCTGCGCTTGGTCTCGAACGGATTGCCGGCCTTCTGGCTGACGGAATTTCCGTGCTGGCTTTCAACGGGTCATCCGGGCAGGACGCTGCTCGGCTGGCGGCCGGGCTGTCGGCGCGCGGCGAGGGTCTTCAGGCCTGTGATGCCTTGATTGCCGGTCACGCCCGTTCACTTGCTGCGACCCTTGTCACTGCGGATGCAAGGCTTGAGCAGGCCCTGAGCGACCATCCCGTCGTGAACTGGCGTGAGGCGGCGGGCACCATCGCGCTGTGAAAGAAACGAGCAGCCCCACCATTTGATGCATCAGGTGCCGCGCTCTTTCGTCACCGCCTGCAGCACCGGCGTTGCATGGCCGCGCGCACTCACTTAAGCACCATCCGATACGCGAGCACGCGACCACACCGGACGAACGCCCATGAGCGCACCTGCCACCAATGCTTCGACTGATGCTGCCAATCTGGGACTTGGGCTGGGGCCTTTGTTGCTGGACTATCTGCCGGTGGTGATCTTTCTGGCCATCGCCATCGGGCTGGGGCTGGTGTTTCTGGTCTCGAACCTGATCCTGGCACCGTCCTCGCCGGACCCGGAAAAGACGTCGGCCTATGAGTGCGGGTTCAACGCATTTGACGATGCCCGCATGAAGTTCGATGTGCGGTTTTATCTGGTATCGATCCTGTTCATCATCTTCGATCTGGAGGTGGCCTTCCTGTTCCCCTGGGCGCTGGCGCTCGATGAGATCGGGATGTTTGGCTATCTGTCGATGATGGGCTTCCTGGGCGTGCTCACGGTCGGCTTCATCTATGAATGGAAGAAAGGGGCTCTCGAATGGGAGTGATCGTTCCTGCCGGATCGGCGGCCAGCGCTGGCGTAGAGGGCGGCTTTCCCGTCGCACCCAATGATCCGTTCTTCACCGGGGTCTCGGATGAACTAGCCGACAAGGGCTTTGTCGTGGCCGCTGCCGAAGACCTCGTCACCTGGGCGCGCACCGGCTCGCTGATGTGGATGACATTCGGGCTGGCTTGCTGTGCGGTGGAAATGATGCAGGCCGCCATGCCGCGTTACGACGTGGAGCGCTTCGGATTTGCCCCGCGGGGCTCACCGCGCCAGTCGGACGTGATGATCGTGGCAGGCACGCTCACCAACAAGATGGCGCCTGCACTCCGCAAGGTCTATGACCAGATGCCGAACCCGCGCTACGTGATCTCCATGGGATCGTGCGCCAATGGCGGCGGCTATTACCATTATTCCTACGCCGTGGTGCGCGGCTGTGACCGTGTGGTTCCGGTGGACATCTATGTGCCGGGCTGCCCGCCGACGGCCGAGGCTTTGGTCTATGGCATCCTGCAATTGCAGAAGAAGATCCGTCGCGAAGGAACGATCGAGCGATGAGCGAAACCGTGCAACTGGCTGGTCCGCTGCAGGAAACCGGAGCGCGGGTCGCTGCAGCGCTGGGTGAAGCGATTACCGGAACGGCCTTCACCCATGGCGAACTGACCTTTGGCGCCCGGCGCGATGATATCGTCACCGTGCTCAAGCACTTGCGCGAGATCGAGGGTTTCTCGACCCTGATCGATATCGCAGGCGCTGACTATCCCGCCCGTCCGGAACGGTTTGAAGTGGTCTATCACCTCCTGTCGATGACGAAGAACCTGCGCCTGCGGGTGAAAATCCCGGCAGGTGAGGACACGCCCGTGCCGTCGGCCTGTGCGGTCTGGCCAGCGGCGG
>JALOSP010000064.1 GCA_025458365.1 Hyphomonadaceae bacterium | reverse complement strand
CGTCAATTCCGATCAGGGCTATCAGACATTCGATGTCTTCTATCCCTTGCTGTTCGGGTCCAGCACCAGGTTAGACCTGCGCTGCCGCCAGCCAGCGGGTGTGCGCAACACGGTGCGCCTGGCAGCCATCGGCCTCGACGCCCGGCGTGCCATGACCAGAGGTGTCCCGGTGGCAGACACCGACCCGCGTTGGACCCTGACCCCGCAAGGTCGGCAGACTGCGGTTCTGCGCATGTCAAACTGGGGCTTCTTCCGCGCCCGCTGGGACTGGAAAGCCTGGCTCGCGGAGGCCTTCACACAGATCGCCTCGGCTGGCACCCGGCGGCTGGTGATCGATTTGCGCGGCAATGAAGGCGGGCGCGATGAAGTGGGGCCCGAACTGCTGGGCTATCTGACCGCCACGCCACTGTCCGCGCAAGCCGGTCAGCGTCGCTTGCGCTATCGGACTGTCGATCCCGATCTCAATCCCGTTCTGGAGACCTGGGATAACAGTTTCCGCGATTGGGGCGACAGGGCTGTGGCGCGCCCTGACGGCTTCTATGACCTCAATGACAATGCGGGCCGGTCCGGTGGTGCTGTCGCGCCCAAAGACCCCCATTTTTCGGGAACCGTTGTGGTGCTGACCGATGCGGCCATCAGTTCGGCCACCTTGCAATTCTGCCAGATGTTCCGTGCCAACCGCCTGGGGACGATCATGGGGGAAACTACTGGCGGGAATCTGCGCGGGATCAATGCCGAGAAGTTCTTCTTCGCCCGCCTGCCAGGCACCGGCATTGAAGTGGATGTGCCGCTTGTGGGCTTTTTCCCGGATGGCAATCCGGCCGACAGCGGCCTTGTGCCAGACCGGATCGTGCGCACCACATGGCAGGACGTTGCCAGTGCCCGCGACCCGGTTCTGGCTGCGGCCATCGCATGAGCGATCAGGTGGCCGTTCCACCTCCCTGCCGCCCATCATTGACCTTGGCACTCCGGCGCGGCATCGCTGGGGCCATGAGCACCCTTCTGATCGAACGTCACGACGCCACCGCCCTTGTCCTGTTCAACCGCCCGCAGGCGATGAATGCTTTGAACAAAGACATGCGTCAGGCGCTGTTCGACACGATCACGGCGCTGAACGCGGACGACAGCGTGCGGGCCATCGTTCTGACCGGGCAGGGCAGGGCCTTCACCGCAGGCCTTGATCTGAAGGAATTGAGCGAGGATGCATCGGCCATGTCGGCAGCCACGACCAACGCGCCGGAAGCCAATCCGGTGGCGGCCATCGAAGCCAGCAGGAAGCCGGTGATCGGTGCGATCAATGGCGTTGCCATCACTGGCGGCTTTGAGGTGGCGCTGGCGTGTGACATCCTGATTGCCTCCACCGAGGCCCGGTTTGCCGACACCCATGCCCGCGTCGGGATCATGCCGGGCTGGGGCCTGTCACAGAAGCTTTCGCGCCTGATCGGGATTTACCGCGCCAAGGAATTGTCGCTGACCGGCAACTTCCTCGACGCGCACACGGCGGCCGACTGGGGGCTGGTCAACCGCGTTGTCGAGCCGCACCTGCTGATCGAGACCGCACTCTTGCTCGCCGCCGATATCGCCTCTGTTCCTGCTGAAGCCGTCGGCGATTACAAGGCGCTGATCGACAGCGGGTTTGCCATGTCATTCGGTGAGGGGCTGGCCGCCGAGACGGCGTTTTCCACTGCTCGCAATGCGCAGGCCACGCCAGACAAGATCGCCCGCAGCAGGCTTGAAGTCACCGCGCGCGGGCGCAGCCTGAAGGACTGAGCCGCCTTGGATCAGAGCCTGTCGTCCCGCCGCTTCTATGCATCGGTCAGCGTGGTTGCGCTGGACGGCGGGTGGGGTGTGATGCTCGACCGCTTCAGCCTGCGCACCCCGGCCAAGGCGGTGCTGTGCGTCCCGCGTGAAGCTGTGGCACGCCTGATCGCGGACGAATGGACCGCTCAAGGCGACACGGTCCTGCCCGCCAGCATGCCGATCACCCGGCTGGCCAACCTCGCCCAGGATCGCGGGGCGGACTCTGCCTCAGCACTGGCTGACGAAATTGCCGCCTATGCCGCCTCCGACCTGGTCTGCTATCGCACCCCGTCTCCCGCCGGGCTGGCCCTGCGTCAGGCGGAACTCTGGGACCCTGCAATCGACTGGCTTGAAGCCTGGACGGGTGAACGCCTTGCCGTGACTGACGGCCTGGCGCGGCTGGACCAGCCACCGGCGGTCCTTGCCGCCATCCACGCCTGTGCGACGAGGATGGACCCGTGGCGGCTGACCGCAACAGCCTTTGTGACCGGGCTGACCGGGTCGGCGGTGCTGGCGTTGATGATGGAAACCGGGGCACTTTCGGCCGGTGACGCCTTGCAGGCGATCCGGATCGAGGAAGACTGGAACGCCGCGATCTGGGGCCGCGACGACGAGGAAGCCGCACAGGCCGCCAGCCGTCACGCTGATCTGACCGCGGCAGACCGATATCTGCGCGCCCTTGATTGACCTGCCCGGCCTGACCCGCCTGGCCTGACCTGTCTGGATTGTTCAGACGATCATTGTTTCGGTGCCGTCGGCCGTCACCAGATTCTCGATGGCACCCAGTCCCTCCACTTCGCACCGGACCACATCGCCAACTGACAGGAAAACAGGCGGCGTGCGGGCAATCCCGACACCGGCAGGGGTGCCGGTAAAGATCACGTCTCCGGGCAGCAGGGTCATGGCTGTTGACAGATGGGCGATCTGTTCTGCGACAGAAAACACCATGTCTCCGGCCACACCGTCCTGCATCATTGTCCCGTTGACCGCACACCGCACCGCCCGGTGAGCAAGGCCGCCCTCGGCCTCCACGACGCTGGCCGATGTCAGCCAGGGGCCGAATGGCGCGTGCGTGTCCCAGCCCTTGCCCAAGTTCATGGTTGGCGTGGCCCGCTGCCAGTCGCGCACGGTCACGTCGCAGCCGGTGGCATAGCCTGCAATCACCTCGTGCGCCCGTGAGGCCGGAACGCGGCGGCAGGTCCGCCCGATCACAGCGACCAGTTCGGCTTCGAAATCCAGCATGTCGGACATCGACGGTTTGGCGAGCGCACCAAACGGGGCATTGACGGCTGTCGACTGCTTCATGAACCAGGTCTGGACCGTCGGCACAGGTCTGCCGGTTTCGGCGGCATGGTCACGGTAGTTGAGCGCAATCCCGAAGACCCTCGGCGGCCGTGGCACTGGCGCAAGCAGAGACGACAGATCGAGCGGTGCAGCCGTTGTGCGCGCAAGCCCGTCGAGCAAGGTGGGGTCCATGGCATAGGGCGCGACGCCGGTGGCCGGATCGATCACGGCTCCGGGGATCAGGGTAGCGGTCAGCGATCCGTTCACTTCGCCGATCTCCACCAGCTGCAAGTCTCCCGCTGATCGGGTCAATCCAAGTCGCATTTCAAAGGCCCCCTCAACCATTTCATGGCACGCCTGCCATCAGGCTTCCCCCGCGTGACACATCTGTCACAGCCGCGTCATTCTGACGCGAAATCTGTAGAGGGTCTATCGACACGATTTGCGGGTGCAGCCTATAGCTCGAGACAACCGTATCTGCGGACATACAAAAATGACCACTGTCACGATGCAGGGATTCCTGGAGGACCTTATGACCGTTAGCACTTTCCGCCGCCGCTCGCTTCTGCTCGCGGCCTGCGCCACCGCAACTTTCGCCGCGCCGGGCTTCGCCCTCGCACAAGAGGCCGCTATCGAGGCCCCAGAAGACGTGGTCATCGTGACCGCGACCCGTCGTGCAACCGGCCTCCAGGATGTCCCGGTCGCCGTGACCGCACTGAGCACGGCGCAGCTGGCCAACTCTGGTGTCCGCAACATCCAGGATCTGTCGCAGCTGGCACCTTCACTGAATGTGCCTCAGTCGGAGAACTCTGCCTCGGTCACCGCGCGGATTCGCGGCGTTGGCACGCAAGGCTCGAACCCCGGTCTTGAGAGCTCGGTTGGCGTGTTTGTCGATGGTGTCTACCGCGCCCGCAACGGCGTCGCCTTTGGTGATCTCGGCGAGCTTGCGGCGGTTGAAGTGCTGCGCGGCCCGCAAGGCACGCTGTTCGGGCGCAACACCTCGGCTGGCCTCCTGAACGTGAACACCAAGGCGCCGTCGTTCGAGCCGTCGGGCGGCTTTGAAGTGATGGCTGGCGAATACTCGGCGGGTTCCGTCGCGGTTGGCTACACCGGCCCGCTCAGCGAGACTGTCGCGCTGCGGCTCTATGGCGCATTCCGGACCCGGGATGGCTGGATGAACGTGAACGAAGGTACCCCTGGTGCCTACGATTCCCAGGATCAAAACTATTATGCTGTGCGTGCCCAGATGCTGTGGCAGCCGACCGCCGACTTCAGCGTCCGGTTCATTGCCGACCAGTCGGAGCGTGAGGAATCCTGCTGCGCGGCCGCAGTGTATCTGAGTGGTCCTCTCGACGGCGCCGTCAACCGGATGGCCCAGATCGGATCGAGTGCCGGAAACTATATCGGCACCTCCACAACGAACACGCTTGACAGCGCCCAAGCCTTCTCGAACCGCCGGTTTGACCAGACCATCAGCGACCGCGGTTTCAGCGGCGAAGCGACCTGGGATCTGGGTTTTGGCACGCTGACCTCGATCACCGCCTGGCGGAACTGGGAGTGGCGCTACGGCCAGGACCCGGACTTCACCGGCATGGATCTGGTGTACCGCGAACTGAGCGATGGCACCGGCAACGAGTTCACCACCATCACCCAGGAATTCCGTCTGGCCGGTGAGGCCGGTCCTGTGGACTGGCTGGTGGGCGCCTTCTATTCCGACGAAACCATCGACCGGAAGGACACGTTCCGTCTCGGCGCCGACGACAAGGCGTGGTTTGGCGGTCTGGTTGGTGGCGGCGTTCCGGCGATTGCAGGTGGGCCGTTCTCGCTGGGGACCTCGAGCTATGCCCAATTGTCGGCTGTGCCGGTCCTGTGGCAGACCCTGGCGGGCCTGCCAACGGCTATCCGCGGTGGTTTCACCACGGGCGGCGGCACGACGGACTTCTACACCCAAGAGGCAACCTCGACTGCTCTGTTCACCCACAACATCATCGAAATTTCCGACGCCTTGAAGGCAACGATCGGGATCCGCTACACGTCCGAGGACAAGGACTTCCGCGCTGACTACAGCACCTCTGGCGTGCAGGGCTGCCGGGCATGGGAAACGGCCTTCGGCCTCAATCCCACTGCTGGTGCTGCGGCAAACACTGCAACGGCGCCGCTGGCCGCAGTGATCGGCGCCATGTGCCAGCCCTTCACGCGGACTGCGCTGGACAACCTCGATCACCGCCAGCAGCGCACCGAGCGTGAATGGTCTGGCGTGGCCTCGTTGTCGTACCGGTTTGCCGAAGGCATCAACAGCTACGCATCGTATTCGCGGGGCTACAAGGGCGGCGGTTTCAACCTTGACCGGGCCTTCAGCCAACCCAATGGTACAAGCATCGTCTCGGGTGCCGTTGGCAACCAGACGGTTGCCTCGCCTGATACATCGTTTGAAGCCGAGTTTGTCGACGCCTATGAAATCGGTCTGAAGACCCAGCTCTTCGATCGCGCCTTGACTGCCAACTTTGCTGTCTATCACCAGATTTTCGAGAACTTCCAGCTCAACACCTTCACGGGGATTTCCTTCATCGTGACGGCCGTTCCTGAAGTGATCAGCCAGGGTCTGGAGATGGACTTCCGCTTGCGGACTCCGATTGATGGCCTGATCCTGGGCGGGGGCTATGCCTACACCCAAACCGAATACACCGACAATCTGGGCGGTGTGACGTCGCCAGGCAGCTTTATCGACCGCAACCGTGGCCTGTACCTCCTGCCGGGTAGCCAGCTGACCAGTTCTCCGGTGCATGCAACCACGCTGACGGCGGCCTATACCCGTCCGCTGACCGAGAACCTCGAGCTGCGCGTCTATTTCGATGGCCGCTACAGCAGCGAGTACAATGGTGGCTCAAACCTGGATCCGCGCAAGAACGTTGACGGGTTCGGCCTGATCAACGGCCGGATCGGGATTGCCACCAGCGATGGCGGTTGGGAACTGGAACTCTTTGGTCGCAACCTGACCGACGAGCGTTATGCCCAGATCGTGTTCGACCGGTTTGCTCAAGGCTCCGCTCCGGCCCAGACGGCCAGCGGCACCCCGTCTGCTGCAACCAGTTCGCTGGGCGCCTTCATGGGCGAACCCCGGACTGTCGGTGTTTCGCTGCGTGGACGGTTCTAGGCTGACACCGGATCGGATTGGATCAATCTGATCAGACTTCGAGCGCGATGGCGATCCGGCGGATCAGTCGGGCTCGAAGCATCAACCGGCCATCATCCGCACCAGAATTGGGCGCGACTCCGGTCGCGCCCTTTTTCGTTTCAGCACCCTGCGCTGCATCTCGCGCCTGCAGCGTGAAACCGCCCGCTGCATGTCAGCGTATCACCCTGCATGACCCGATTGCCGACCTTTCTCGCCACGGCCTTTATGGCCTTGTTTGTCACCGTCACACCGGCCTCGGCCCAACCCGCCAGCCGGGCCACTGCCGTGTTTGCCGGAGGCTGTTTCTGGTGCATGGAAAAGCCGTTCGATGACATGCCGGGCGTGATCTCGACCACATCGGGGTTCACCGGTGGGACCGTGGCCAATCCGACCTATGAACAGGTGGTGGCTGGCGGCACGGGCCACACAGAAGCTGTGCAAGTGGTCTATGATCCCCGACGCGTCACCTATGCCCAATTGTTGCGCACTTATTGGCTGCAGGTCGATCCATTCGATGGCGACGGCCAGTTCTGTGATCAGGGTGACAGCTACCGCCCCGCCATCTTCGTCGCCAATCCGGTTGAGCGTGCAGCTGCTGAGGCTTCGAAAACCACGTTGCAACAACGGTTTGGCAGGCCAATTCTGGTCCAGATCGAAACAGCGGCCCCCTTCTACCCAGCCGAGGCATACCATCAGAACTACTACCGGACCAATCCGACACGCTATCGCTTCTACCGCAGCGGATGCGGTCGGGATGCACGTTTGCGTGCGATCTGGGGCAGGGATGCTGGTCGTTGATCGTGCAAAGTTGTGCGGGGCGCGTGATGATGCCCGTAAAACCGGCAAAACACAGAACCGCGGCGGTTTGGCCCTTGCGGATTGTGACAGCATGGCTAACCTAGCGTCAGGTCTGGCCTCGCGGCCCGGCTTTGGTGTCTGATTGTTGGCTGCACCGTGCGCATTTCGCCGGTTTGCACCACCAAT
>JALOSP010000063.1 GCA_025458365.1 Hyphomonadaceae bacterium | reverse complement strand
GCCTCTGCAGCCTCCTTCTCCCTCTTGCACGTCTGGTATATGTCGATGTGACCATACCAGAACGACTGGTATTGTATTGGAGGCATGACATGCTGGCCGTTGCGATCCGCATGCTCACGGGGGACCGGGCAAAATACATCGGGCTGATCTTCGGGGTGGCGTTTGCGACCCTTCTGATGAGCCAGCAGGTCTCGATTTTCATTGGCCTGATGACGCGCACTGCCAATCAGGTGCTTGATGTGCGCGATGCCGACATCTGGGTGATGGACCCGCGCGTCAATTATGTGGACGAGGTGGAGCCGCTGCGCGATGCTGCCTTGCAGGAGGTCCGCAGCGTTGAAGGCGTGGGTTATGCGGTGCCGTTCTACAAGGGCCTGGTGATCCTGCGCACCACCGATGGCCTGCTCAACCAGATCAATCTGGTCGGGATCGACAGCGCCAGCCTGACCGGCGCACCCCGACGCTGGGTTGCCGGATCGGCAGAAAGCTTCCGCCAGCCCAATGCGATTGTGTTTGACGGTGACGGGGCGAAGTTCATCTGGCCCGGTCAGCCAGAAGCCAGCCATATCGGCCGGGTCGCGGAGATCAACGATCATCGGGTCACCGTGACCGGCGTCGCCGACGTGCGCCCGACCTTTATCACTTTCCCGGTGGCCTACATGAAATACACCGACGTGATGGGTCTGCTGCCGCCGCAACGCAAGGCGATGAGTTTCGTGCTGGTCCGGGGCGCAGAGGGCGAAGACCCCGCTCAACTGGCCCGCCGGATCACTGCAGAGACCGGCTTGCAGGCGCTGACGCGTGAAGAATTCGCCTGGCGCTCTGTGCAATACTACCTTCAGCGCACTGGCATCCCGGTGAATTTCGGGATCACCATCATGCTGGGCCTGATCGTCGGCGTCGCGATCACCGGCCAGACCTTCGTGCTGTTCGTGTTCGAAAACATGCGCCAGTTCGGCGCGCTCAAGGCGATCGGCGTCACCAACCGGCAATTGCTGGCAATGATCTTCACCCAGGCCGGGATGGTCGGGATGATCGGTTTTGGTCTCGGGATCGGGACATGCGCCTTGTTTTTCGCGCTTACTGCTGACAGGGCGCCGGCGCTGAAGGGCTTCTTTCTGCCAGGTGAAGTGATCGCGGGCACGGCCTGTGTCGTGTTGTTCATCATGGTGGTGTCGGTGCTGGGCTCGGCCCAGCGGTTGATGCGGGTTGACCCCGCCATCGTGTTCCGGGGTTGAGTCATGTCAGTTGAAGCACTATCCATCGAAAGTCCGGACATCGACAGCCCGGCCCGAATCGATGTTGCCGCCAGCGTGCGCGACGTGGTGATGGAGTTTCCCAACGGCAGCGAACGGCTGCGCGTGCTGCATGGTATAGATCTGGACCTGGCCTATGGTCAGCTCACCATGTTGGTCGGCCCGTCCGGCTGCGGCAAGACCACGCTCCTGTCGATCCTGTCAGGCACGCTGTCGGCCACTTCCGGCGACATCACGGTGATGGGCGAAACACTGGGCGCGATGAAGGATGGTGAGCTCGTCACCTTCCGGCGTCGCCGGATCGGTTTCATCTTCCAGCAGTACAATCTGATCCCGACACTCAGTGCCAGCGAAAATGCTGCCATCCCGCTCATTGCCGACGGGGTACCGTGGGAAGATGCCACCCGGCGGGCCGGTCGCCTCCTGGATCAGCTTGGCTTGGGTGCCCATATCGACAAGCTGCCGCGCCAATTGTCCGGCGGCCAGCAGCAGCGTGTGGCGATTGCCCGTGCGCTGACCCATGACCCCGCGCTTGTCGTGTGTGACGAACCCACAGCAGCACTGGACGCCGAAGCCGGGCGCGCCGTGATGGGCCTGCTCGATGAGGCTGCCGAAGACCCGCGCCGCGCGGTGCTGGTCGTCACCCACGATGACCGGATCTACCGGTTCGCTGATCGGATTGTCTCGATGGAAGATGGCCGCATCGTTGGCGAAGGTATCGACGCTGTGCGCCACTGAAACCCGAATTGAGTCGCTCCCAATCCCAAGAACTCCTCCAACCGGAACCACGACCATGAAACTATCTGCCAGACTTCTCGGACGCGCCGCCTTGCCGGTCATTGCTGCATGCCTGATCGGCTTTGCGCTGGTCACCATGGATGGGCGCGAAGATGCAATTGCAGCACCGCCTGCCGCCCCTGCCACAGCCCCGGAAGGTGCCGGATCTGTTGTGGCAGCGTTGGGTGTGATTGAACCCTCCAGCGAGGTCATCGCTGTGGGCACCGAACTGCCCGGTGTGGTGCGTGAGGTGTTCGTGACCGCTGGCGAACGGGTGGCGGCCGGCGATCCGCTGTTCCGGCTTGATGGCCGCGCACTCAGCGCTTCGCTGGAAGCCAGTTCCGCCAGTGTAGAACAAGCCCGCGCGAATGCGGCCGCCAGTGTGGCACGTGTAGCCCCGCTTCAGGCCAGTGCCGAAAGCGCCCGCGCCGGGATTGCGCTGGCCGAAGCAGGTCTGGTGACCGCGCGTGGCAATCTGCAACAGGCCCAGGGCCGCCTCGCCAATGCGCGCGCCGCGGCCCAGACCGCGCGCATTGCGATGAATGACGCAGACAGCCGCTACAGCCTGTTCTCGAGCGTCAGCGATGCCCGCGCAATCTCCACCGATGAGCGTGACCGCGCCCGGTTTGCCGCTGAACAGGCGCGCGCTGCCTTCAACCAGGCCGAAGCCGCGGTGCAAGAGGCCGCCGGTGGTGTGCGCGCCGCAGAAGGTGGGGTGCAGGATGCCCAGGCCCGCATCGCCCAGGCCCGTGCATCGGCAACCAACGCCACGGCCAGCATCAGCGAGGCCCGCGAACAGGCCGCCGCCTCGCAAGCCGGGGCCCGTCAGGCCGCCGCCCAGACCCGTGTGGTTGCCACCGACCTTGATCGGCTGGTCGTGCGCGCCCCGATCGGCGGGCAGGTCCTGCGGCTGAACGTGCGGGTCGGCGAATATGCACCGGCCGGGCCGTTGAGCGATCCGCTGGTGGCCATGGGCGAAGTCGATCCCCTGCATGTGCGGGTGCAGATCGACGAGGAAGATGCCGCCCGGATCAGCGCCGGGGCATCGGCCCAGGGGTCGTTGCGTGGTGATGCGACCCGCAAGGTCAATCTGAGGTTCGTGCGGTTTGAGCCCCAAGCAACACCGAAAACCAATCTCAATGGCGGCGCCGAGCGGGTTGATACACGGGTGATCGAGGCAATCTATGCCTTTGATCCGGCAGACCTGCCCGCATTTGTCGGCCAGCAGATGGACGTATTCGTCAGCGCCCGTCCGGTAGCCCGACCCGCTGCCGCGGCGACCCAGACCGAAGGCGCACGCTGATGGGCCGGTCTGTCACGCGCGGCGCAACGCTGCTGGCTGCAGCTTCGCTGCTGGCTGGGTGCGCGTCAGGTCCGTTCCAGTTTGCCACCACGCCCGCTGGCGCAACACCTGCGGACCGGTTGGACTCCGCCGCAATTCCGGCGGTCTGGCTGGAGGCTCCGGCCCGCCCCGCGCTTGTGTCGCGTGATCCGGTGCTGGATGACATCCTGGCCCGCGCCGGGCAGACGCCAGACATCGAAGCCGCCCAAGCGCGGCTGGATGAGGCCAATACCCTCTTGAGCGCCGCACGGGCTGCCTTGCTGCCCACCATTGGCGCCTCGGCCATTGTCACAGGGTCCAGCGGAGACTTGCAGCCAGAGGGCAGCAGCACCAATGGCGGGCTGACTTTGGCCATCCCGATCGACTTGTTCGGCACCACCAGCAGCCGGGCGGGTGCCGCGGCTGCGCGGGCCGATGCGGCGCGCTTCGAACTGGAGCGCACACGGCTGCTGTCTCGTCGCACTGCAGGCCAGCTCTACAGCGCCTATCGAACCGCACGCGATCAGGTGGCCTTGACCAGCGCCAGCCTGGCCACGGCCAATGACAGCCTCGCACTGGCTCAGAGCCGCAATCGCGCCGGGCTGGAAAGCGGGTTGGGCGTGGCCCAGGCGGCCTCCAATCGTGATGCGATTGCCGCTGTGCTGCCGGGCCTGGAGCAGGCTGCCACCGCTGCCCGTTTGGGTCTGGAAGCGCTGCTGGCCGAACCGCCTGGCAGTCTGGCAGCCACATTGCAGGCTGATGCCGCCATCCCCTGGCCACAGCTGGACCGGCAGGCACCGTCCCCCGCCGAGTGGGTGCTGGCACGCCCGGACTTGCGGGCCGCCGGGGCGCGGCTTGCGGCTGCCGGGCTGGACGCCCGCGCCGCCCAGCGTGACCGGCTGCCCAGTGTCTCGCTGTCGGTTCTGGCGAGCACGGTGAGTGGTGATGCGATGGTCACGGGTACGGGGGGCGGCATCACAGGCTCGATCCTCGGCACAGTGTTCGATTTCGGTCGTCTGAGGGCCCTGGCCGATGCGGCGGGTGCGCGGGCGCGGGCAGAGGCGGCAGCCTATGAGCGTGCGGTCAGTGATGCTGTGGCCGAAGTCGAGACACAGGCCGCCCGCGTGCGTCACGCCGATGAGACTGTGCGTGCACAGGCCGCTGCTGTGGCCTCCAGCCGGGACCAGGTGCTGCTGGCCCGCACGCGTTATACCTCGGGCCTCACCAGTTTCCTTGACGTGCTGATCGCCGAGCGGGCCTTGCTGGATGCCCGCAGTGCAGAGGCAAGCGCCAAGGCCGAGCGGGCCGACGCCGCCTTTGCCTATGCAGCGGCATTGGGACTGTAGCAGGGGCAATCAGCCTGCCAGTTCGAGCCACTCATCCTCGCTGATCACGCGGATGCCCAGTTCGGTGGCCTTGGCCAGTTTTGACCCCGCACCTGGCCCTGCCACCACCAGATCGGTCTTGGCCGAGACCGAGCCCGAGACTTTGGCACCGAGCGATAGCGCTTTGGCCTTGGCTTCATCGCGGGTCATCTTTTCGAGGCTGCCGGTGAACACCACGGTCTTGCCGGTCACGGCGCTGTCAGCCTTGGGGGCCACAGCGTCCACCGGTGTGACTTCGGCCAGGAGTCGGGCGACCGCGTCTGCATTGTGCGGCTCTGCGAAGAAGTCGATCAGCGCATCGGCGGCCACCGGGCCGACCCCGTCTGCGGCGGCAAAGCCGATCCAGGCATCTCCCGGGCGGTTTGCGGCAGCGGCTTTCACCGTGGCTTCAAAGTCGCTCCACACTGGAAAAGCGTCGGCCAGTGCCCGTCGCGCCGGGGCGGGCAAGTCGGCGAGGCCGGACACGGGCAGCAGGTCTGCGGTGGATGCAAACAGGTCAGCCTGAACATGCAATCCGCCTGCCGCAACGCGGTCCAGCAGGATGCCCAATGCCTTGGGCCCCAAGCCATGCAGGGCCTCAAGCAGCAGATAGTCAGGGCCGGGCCTTCCCGCCGCTGCCGCATCCACCGCCGCCTTGAACGCGCTCCAGCTGCCATGGGTGCGGGCCAGCACCCCGCCGGTGGTTTCGCCCACATGGCGCACGCCGAGGCCGAAGATGAAGCGGGCCAGGCTGATCTGGCGGCGGGCCTCGATGGCGGCCAGCAGATTGTCCACACTGGTTTCGCCATAACCTTCCAGCGTCAGCAGCGTGTCGCGGTGGTCCTTCAGGCGGAAGATGTCGGCAGGTTCTTTCACCAGCCCCCTGTCGAAGAAGTCCTGCAACTGGCGCGGACCCAGTCCGTCGATGTCATAGGCCTTGCGCGAGACGAACAATTCCAGGTGCCGCAAGCGCTGGAACGGGCAGGCAAACTCGCCGGAACAGCGCCGTACCACGGCAGCATCCTCACCCTCGTCGCGGTTGCAGGCGGTCTGCAGCGGGCAGGGGCAGATCGTGGGGAAGGCAAAGGGCACACTGTCTGGGCTGCGTGCGCCCACATCCACATCGACAATCTGCGGGATCACGTCGCCCGCACGCTGGATCGTGACCAGATCGCCCGGCCGCAAGTCCTTGCCGCCGCGCACCGGCCCGCCCGTCGCCTTGTCCTGTGCGCGCCCTGCGATGAAATCCTCATTGTGCAAGGTGGCGTTGGAGACCACCACGCCGCCAACGGTAACAGGTTTCAGGCGTGCCACAGGGGTCAGCGCGCCGGTGCGGCCGACCTGGATGTCGATGGCTTCAAGGATCGTCTGCGCCCGTTCGGGCGGGAATTTGTGGGCAATCGCCCAGCGCGGAAACCGGGTGACGAAGCCGAGGCGTGCCTGCAAGGCAAGATCATTGACCTTGTAGACCACCCCGTCGATGTCATAGCCCAGACCCGCCCGGCGCCGGGCCAGACTGTCATAGTGGGCGATCAGCGCGTCGGTGTCGGCGCACAGCACCATGTCCGGGTTGGTGGCAAAGCCCCAATCGGCAAACCGTGCCACGGCCTCCATCTGGGTTGCCGCAAAGGCCGCACTGGCCTCGCCCCAGGCATAGGCAAAGAAGCTGAGCGGGCGCCGGGCGGTGATCGCCGGATCAAGCTGGCGCAGCGATCCTGCCGCCGCATTGCGCGGGTTGGCATAGGGGGGCAGGCCTGCCTGGGCTTGGGCCTCGTTCAGGGCTGCAAAGTCGGCATGGCGCAGATAGACTTCGCCGCGCACGTCGATCACATCGGGCCAGCCGGACCCGGCCAGCCGGTGCGGCACGGTGGCCAGCGTGCGGGCATTGGCCGTCACATCCTCACCTTCGCGCCCGTCGCCACGCGTGGCGCCATGCACCAGCACGCCTTTTTCATAGCGCAGCGAGAGCGACAGCCCGTCAATCTTCGGCTCGGCGGTCAGCGGCAGGGGTGCGGTCTCGTCCAGCCCCAGAAACCTGCGCGCCCGCCCGATGAAGTCGGCCACGTCGTCACGCGAAAACGCATTGTCCAGCGACAGCATCGGCACTGCATGCGTGATCTTGGAAAACTTGGCCTGGGCTGTGGTGGCCGCTCCGACCGACTTTGATGGGCTGTCATCGCGGATCAGATGCGGAAACGCCGCCTCCAGTGCTGCATTGCGCTGTTCGAGCGCGATCGGTGTGTTGGACATGGGACCGACATGAATACCAATGGAGCGCGGCATTCCATGCCGCAGGATTTCGAATATGCAATGGCGGCAGGGACTGCCGCGCTCCGGCGCTACACCTTCACCACGCCTTCACGGATCATGCTGCGGGCGGTTTCCAGCACAGTGGTTTCCACCGGGCGGGGGATCCAGCCCAGTTCGCTGGCCGCCTTCTGGTGGGTGACGCGGCGCGACTTGTCCAGTTCGAACGCAACCGAGGCCACCACGGGATCAACCTCGGCGATCAGCCGCATCAGGAAGCTGGGCAGCCGACCCTTCGGCACTTTGCGGGCCTCCATGCCCAGCCCGTCACGCAGGATTGCGGCCACGTCTTCCATCCAGAAGAAGCCGGTGCCACCGAGATAGCGCTGGCCAGCCGCCTGCGGGGCGCTCAGGGCCAGCAGGTGCAGATCGGCAATGTCGCGCACATCGACCAGCGGGAAGCCCAGCCGTGGGCTGCCGGGGAAGGCACCCTCCATCAGCTTCTTCACGATCTCCAGCGAGGCCGAAAAGTCGTTGCCCAGAACCGGCCCCAGCACGGCAGCCGGGTTCACGGTCGCCATTTCCAGCGCGCCACCTTCTGCGGCCAGCCAGTCCCATGCGGCACGCTCGGCAATCGCCTTGGACTTCACATAGGGGCTGATGTCGGCATGATCCGGATTGGTCCAGAAGTTCTCGTCAAATACGACCGACCCCGGATCGTCGTGGCCATAGCAGATCGCTGCTGTGGATGATGTGACCACCACGCGCCTGACGCCGCCATCGCGGGCAAAGCGCAGCGCGCGCAACGTTCCTTCACGTGCGGGCACGATCAGTTCATCCTCGTGCTTTGGTGCCTTCGACGGGATCGGGCTGGCCACATGCAGCACATGGCTGCACCCGGCAAATGCTTCGGCCCATCCGGCATTGCTCATCAGATCGGCGGCAAAGAAGTGCAGCCGGTCAAGCCGGTGGGAGACTTTTGACAGGGTCTCGCGCACCTCGGCTTCTCGGGCCAGATTGCGGATCGTGGTGTGGACCGTGTGGCCCTGTTCCAGCAAAGCGGCAATGCAATAGCCACTGATATAGCCGGACCCGCCGGTGACGCAGACAGTGGTAGGGGCAAGCATTCAGTTTCTCCTGGTTCATTCGCCAAGGCACATTCGCGGGATGTTGCGCGGTGACTGCCATTCGGTCACGGCGGACGCCCTTTGCGGCACGCGCACCGGGCGCGCAGCCGGTTCGCCGGGGCGCATGGCCATGCCGCGTCCGGTCAGCAGATTGATGTCGCAGGTCGATGCACCATCCGGGTCGATCTTGTCCCAATTGTTGCGGGTGACGCCGACCACGCGCCACGCGCCACGGCGCCAGGCGATTGTGAGAACCTGTTCGTGGGCTGCCCGGCCTATGCCCATGTGCGATGTCATCAGCCGCAGCGAACCATTTGGTGCCTGCGCCAGGCTGGGCGGTTCGAGGCTCCAGGCGATATTGCGCGCGGTAACGGTGGGTTTGCCGGGTGAGATGATGGTGAGGCTGACCTGGCTTGCGCCGTCTTCGGTAACGGTCACCTGCTCCGGCCGCCCGTCGCCATCCAGGTCACCGCCCAACATGACCGGCCCGTCGCCCGCCCAAGCTGTGCCGATCCAGCCCAGACCGATGAACATGCCAGCCAGGCTGCGCCAGACAGCGTTCAATCGCCTCCTCCCCATCAGCGCACCTCCATGCTTGCAATTGACGCACCTGTGTAACAGGCAATTGCGCAGAAACCAGAGTGGTTCCATTGATCTGCCGTTCTGGCAAGCCTAGCCTTTGGGCCAGACGGAATCAGACACAACCAGAATCCATCCGGGACATGACACCGGATTGCGGGGGGCACCGGCATGAGCGAGCGCAAGACCTTTACCGACGAGGAAGCGCTCAAGTTTCACAGGGAACCCACGCCGGGCAAGATTTCCATCACCCCGTCCAAGCCCATGGCGACCCAGCGCGATCTGTCGCTGGCCTATTCGCCGGGCGTGGCTGTGCCTGTGCTGGCCATCGCCAAGGATCCCGACCTCGCCTATGACTACACCAGCAAGGGCAATCTGGTGGCCGTGATCTCGAACGGTACAGCGATCCTGGGCCTGGGCGACCTTGGCCCGATGGCATCCAAGCCCGTGATGGAAGGCAAGAGCGTGCTGTTCAAGCGCTTTGCCGATATCGATTCGATCGACATCGAAGTCGACACCAAGGACCCTGACGATCTGATCACGACCGTCCGCAATATCGCGTCCACCTTCGGCGGGATCAATCTGGAAGACATCAAGAGCCCCGAGTGCTTCATCATCGAGAGCCGCCTGAAAGAGCTCTGTGATATCCCGGTGTTTCATGATGATCAGCATGGCACGGCGATCATTGCTGCGGCCGGCATCATCAATGCCTGCGAAATCACCGGCCGGTCCTTGAAAGACCTGAAGGTCGTGGTGTCGGGTGCCGGGGCGGCGGGCCTGTCGTGCATCAGCCTGATCAAGAGCCTGGGCGTGCCGAATGATAATGTGATCGTGTGTGACCGCGAAGGCGTGGTCTATCGCGGGCGCACGACCGGCATGGACCAGTTCAAATCCGCCCATGCCATCGAGACACCTTTGCGCAGTTTGGGTGAGGCCATGGTGGGTGCAGACTGTTTCCTGGGCCTGTCTGCCAAGGGTGCGGTCAGCAAGGAGATGGTGTCGTCCATGGCGCCCAATCCGATCATCTTTGCCATGGCCAATCCTGACCCGGAGATTGCGCCTGAAGACATCATGGCGGTGCGCAAGGATGCGATCATTGCCACCGGCCGGTCCGACTATGCCAACCAGGTCAACAATGTGCTGGGCTTCCCCTATATTTTCCGGGGTGCGCTGGATGTGCGGGCCCGCACCATCAATGAGGAAATGAAGGTCGCCGCCGCCTGGGGGCTGGCGCTCCTGGCGCGTGAAGACGTTCCTGATGAAGTAATGGCCGCCTATCACGGGCGCAAGCTGAAGTTCGGTCGCGACTATATCATCCCGACCCCGTTCGACCCCCGCCTGATCAGCCATGTGCCGCCGCTTGTGGCGCAGGCGGCAATGGATACGGGCGTGGCCCGCAAGCCGATTGCCGACATGGAGGCTTACAAGCATTCGCTCGCCCGGCGTCTGGACCCGACGGCGGGGCTGGTGCAGCGGGTACAGAACATGGCCCGCGCCGAGCAGAAGACCATCGTTTTCTGCGAAGGCGAAGACCCCACCGTGATCCGGGCTGCCTGGCAGTATGAGCAGCTGGAATTGGGCAAGGCGATCCTGATCGGGCGCGAGGAGCAGGTGGAGCGTTCGATGGCCCAGGTCGGTGTCGCCAAGGGCAGCCTCACGATCCACAATGCCCGCCTGAGCGAGCGCAATGGCGATTATACCGACTTCCTTTACGGGCGCTTGCAGCGTCGCGGCTGGCTGGCGCGCGACTGTCAGCGTCTGGTCAACAATGACCGCAACGTGTTTGGCGCCTGCATGGTCGCCATGGGCGATGCCGACGGCCTAGTCACCGGCACAACGCGGACTTTCAATCAGGCGCTGAACGAAGTCATGCTCGTGATCGACGCCCAGCGCCGTCGCAAGCCGATTGGCATGTCGATCATGATCGCCAAGGGCCGCACGCTCTTTGTGGCCGACACGTCAGTCACCGAAATGCCTGACGAGCATGATCTGGTTCAGACCGCCATTCAGGCGGCAGGCGCGGCCAAGCGGCTGGGGTTCACCCCGCGGGTGGCTTTCCTGTCATTCTCCACCTTCGGGCGCCCGATGGGCGAGCGGTCGGAAAAGTGCCGTCAGGCGGTAAGCATTCTCGACGGCATGGAAGATATCGACTTCGAGTATGAGGGCGAGATGAGTGCCGAAGTCGCCCTGTCGGAGGACAGCCGCAGACTGTATCCGTTCTCGCGCCTCACCGGGCCTGCGAATGTTCTGGTGATGCCCGCAATCCACTCGGCCCATCTGTGCACCAAGCTGGTGGAAGCTCTTGGAGGCGCCACAGTGGTTGGGCCGTTGATGGTGGGTCTGCAGAAGCCGGTCCAGATCTGCTCGCTCAATGCGCCAGCGAGCCAGATCCTGACCCTTGCAGCGCTTGCCGCCTATGATGTGAACCCGGTCAAGCTGCGGGGGTAGCGGGGGCGACCGCTGTCATCCCGGCCAAGCGCAGCGCAGAGCCGGGACCTCTGGAACAGCGCGCCAGACCTCCCGGGATCCCGGATTCGCTCCGCGTTCCGGGACGACAGTGCACATCTACCCCCGCACCTGCACCATCATCGACTGATAGCCCTTCACAAAAGCCGATTTCACGCGCGTTGGCTCGGCCTGGACCTCGACGGAGGAGAAGCGGGCAAGGATTTCTTCCCACACGATGCGCAATTGCATCTCGGCGAGTCGATTGCCGACGCAGCGGTGGATGCCAAAGCCAAATGCCAGATGCCGCCGGGCATTGGGCCGGTCAATCTGGATCTTGTCCGGATTGCCGGTGATCCGGCGTTCGTCGCGATTGCCGGACACATACCACATGGCAACCTTGTCGCCCTTGCGGATGGTCTTGCCGCCCAGCTCCACATCCTCCAGCGCGGTCCGCCGCATGTGGGCCAGTGGTGTCTGCCAGCGGATGATGTCGGAGACCGCGGTGGGGATCAGGTGCGGATTGGCGCGCAGTTTGTCGAATTCGTCCGGCTGCTTGCTCAACGCATACAGCCCGCCGGTGATCGAGTTGCGGGTGGTATCATTGCCCCCCACGATCAGAAGCACAAGGTTTCCGAGGAATTCCATCCGGTCCATGTTGCGGGTTGCTTCGCCATGGGCCAGCATGGAGATCAGGTCATTGCCAGGCTCGGCATTCACCCGCTGGTTCCAGAGATTGAAGAAGTAATCGGCACATTGAAACAGCTCCATCCGGCGCTGGTCTTCGCTGTCGATGATGCCATCACCGGGAGAGGCAGTGGCCACGTCAGACCATCGGGTCAGCAGGCGCCGGTCTTCCCATGGGAAATCAAACAGGGTGGCCAGCATCTGGGTGGTCAGTTCGATGGACACCTTGTCTACCCAGTCAAACGGCTCATCCTTGGGCAGCCCGTCGAAAATCAGGCCAACGCGTTCGCGGATCGTGCCTTCCAGCCTTGCCAGATTGTCCGGGGCCACGATCGGCTGGACCACTTTGCGTTGGGCGTCATGCTTGGGCGGGTCCATCGCGATGAACATCGGCAAGGTGAAATCCTCGTCGAAGTCGCGCAGCGTGATGCCGCCCAGATGGGCGTCCGACGAGAATTGCTGGTGATTGGTATCGACCGCCATGATATCGTCATAGCCGGTAACAGACCAATAGCTGCCGATGTCTGGAAAAGCCCTGGCCTCGACCCAATGGACCGGCGCATCGCGGCGCAGACGCGCGAAATAAGGATAGATCGCGTCAGCCTTGAACAACTCACCGTCGGCGACATCAATCTCGTCGAGTGGCATGCTGGCGGCGCGCTCCACATGGTCAGCATAGCTCAAATTCGGTGAAAAGGCGCCGTCAGCCATCGTGTCCTCCTGTTGGCACATTGCGTCTGGTGCGCATTTGGCCACCCGCAATGGAACACATGTTGACGCCTGTGTCATCCATGATTTTCGTGCTGCATGCTGCTCACTGGACAGCGGAACAGAGATCGAACATCATGCGGCATGGATGGTGAGACGCCCCTCGACACAGCGCTGGAAAGCAGCGCCCGCCCGGAGGTGACGCTGATGGTGCGCGCAGGTGCGACCCGTCTGCTGGTCGATCTGGGCTTTGCCCCGGTCTGGGAACTGACTTTGGCCAGTGGCCGGCGGGCTGACATCTGCGGCCTGGGTCCCAAGGGCGAGCTTGTCATTGTGGAGGTGAAGTCCGGGTTGGAAGATTTCCGTACCGACGGCAAGTGGCCGGAATATGCCCCCTGGTGTGACCGGTTTTTCTTTGCCGTGGCGCCAGGCTTTCCGCTGGCGCTGCTGGACCACGCACCGTGTGGCTTGATCGTCGCAGACCGGTTTGGCGCTGGCATTGTTCGGGAAGCGCCAGTCCATCCGCTGGCCCCGGCAAGGCGCAAGGCGATGACGCTGATGTTTGCCCGCCACGCCGCAATCCGCGCCTTGCGGAGCGAGGCTTGAGGCGCCACAGTGCGGCTAAATGACATATCTTTTGAGGCCCGTCTGATGACCGCGTCACCCCAAGCGTCTGCCCTGTTCAAACCCCTTGCCCGCTGCACGGGCCGGATCGACTACATCAAGACCGACAGGCCGCGCGATCATGATGCGCTATGGGGCTATGAGACCTTCACCATCACCCGTGGCGACGATGGCCTGCGCGTGCTGCAGGCCCATGCCGAATTGCAGACCGATGAAGGCCATGTGTGCCGCGATGTCACCCAGTCGGCGTTTGATGATGCCCATCCGTTTGACGCCAGCGTGCGGATCATGGTCAACAGGCGCTATGCCGGGTCAGGCTGGTTCAAGTTCGATGATACCGGGGCTGTGTGTGAAAGCTGGATCGAGGGCGAGGGCCGGATCAGCGAGACCCGCGAGATCACCCGTCCGCTGCGCGGCTTCGGCACCCATGCCGTGCAGGCCGATGCCTGGATGGTGGCGCGGTTCCCGTTCCATGAGGGGCCTGGCACCCGCAAGTTCGAAAACAATCTGCTCTATTCGATCCACCATCTGGGCGCAGACGGCCCGCGCTTCCAGATGACGACTTCGTCGCTGACCTACATCAAGGATGAAGACATCACCGTGCCTGCAGGCACATTCGCCTGCCATCACATCGCGTTTGGTGATTTCTCCAACGGCCACCCGGCCTATGAGCTCTGGATCAGCCGCGATCCGAACCGCCTGTTCGTGAAAGGGCTGGTGGGCGGCTACATGGCGTCGGGCTTCGAGCTGGTGGAGTTTGACGAGTATTGAAATCACCCGGAACCAACATCACACCGTCACCACGACCTTGCCCGTCGCCTTGCGTGCGGCCAGGTGGGCGATGGCCTCGCCGCCCTGTTCCAGCGGGAAAGTCGCGCTGACGTGCGGCTTGATCTTGCCCGCCGCGTACAGCGCGAACAGTTCGGCCACATTCTCCGCATTGGCCTTCGGGTCGCGGGCGACAAACGCGCCCCAGAACAC
Source organism: Hyphomonadaceae bacterium (assembly GCA_025458365.1). GTDB lineage: Bacteria > Pseudomonadota > Alphaproteobacteria > Caulobacterales > Aquidulcibacteraceae > JALOSP01. The sequence continues at coordinate 101 of JALOSP010000063.1, read as the reverse complement.
GCCGACAATCTGGCAGGACTTCAGCAGGGTCAGATTGAGCGGAATTGACGGGATGCCTGAGGGAAAGCCGACCACCAGGAACCGGCCTTCCCAGGCGATGG
>JALOSP010000062.1 GCA_025458365.1 Hyphomonadaceae bacterium | reverse complement strand
CCCAGCGCCACACCAGCGGTTCGCCGGGCTTGGGCCCAACGCCGACGCGCGCCACGTCAGACAGAAGAACAGGCTGGCCGGCCGTATTGCGGACGGTGAGCGAGGCCAGACTTCCTTCGTCAGGCAGCCTCGTCCCGGCTGTTGCCGCTCGGGCGCTGCCGCCATCAATCACACTGCCAGCCGGAATGGCACGGTCGGCCGACTGCACGGCCTGCATGATGGCTGGCAAGGTGACATTGTAAGCTGCAAGCTTGGCCGGATCGGGCGCCACGTGCAGGATCTGGCTCCGGCCGCCCGTCACGAAGCCTGGGCCAACATTTTCGACCCGCGACAGGTCTTCAAGCAGCCGGTCAGCCACCTCGCGCAGCATGGTGTCGGGCCAGCGCGCTGCCATGCCGGCCTTGGGCGTCAAGGTGAGTACCAGCATCGGCACGTCATCGATGCCGCGCAGCGTCACCTGCGGGTCGCCAATGCCGGCCGGCCGACGCTGCCAATTGGCGGCAATCCGTTCTGAGATGCGGGTGGCAGCATCATCGGCATCGGCACCGACGGCAAAGCGTGCCGTCACCATCACCATGTCATCCATGGCCTGGGTGTAGACATGATCGACATCGCGGATGCCCTTGACGATGCCTTCAAGGGGTACGCCGACCAGGTCGACCGCGCTCTGGGCCTTGAGGCCCGGCGCCGGCACAATGATGTCGACCATCGGCACGCTGATCTGGGGCTCTTCCTCGCGCGGGATCGCAAACAGGGCGATCAGACCCATTGCCAGTGCGGCCAGCAGCAGCAGCGGTGTCAGCGGTGAACCGATGGTTGCCGCCGTCAATCTGCCGGACAGGCCAAGTGGGATCTTGTCCTTCACCGGCCACGCTCCGCCTGCACGACCAGCACATCGCCGGCGGCAACTCCGGTCAGAAGTTCCACGCGCCCGGGATTGGTCGTGTCGGCAGTTTCGACGGGGACATCCACGACCGACTTGCCCTGGAGCACAGAGACCTGGGCGATGCCGTGGCTCATGCGCACGAAACTGCGTGGCGCCACGAGGGCCTTTCGAGTGCCTGCTGGAACCATGGCGCTAACCCGGCGGCCCAACAGGCGATCGGGCAAGTTATCGACCGCAACGTCAACACGAACGAGACCTGCAACCGCCCCCGGCCAGACGCGATCGACCCGGCCTGTTTTGGAAAGGCCAGGCTCAGCCAGTTCAACTGTATCGCCAACCTTGAGCGCCAATGCGACGGCTTCTGGCGCATCGAGCTTGAGGAGAAGTGGTCCGGCCGACAGGCGCGCAATCAACTGCCCAGGCATGACTGGGCTCCCCTGCGGCACGTCGGCGAGGATGACGCGGCCGGCCGCGGGTGCGAGGACAGCACCTTGTCCGCTCAGGGCGGCAGCTGCGCCGGCTTCGCCCCGTGCTGCACGGGCTCTGGCTTGCGCCTCCGTTGCCATGGCCGTGGCGCTCTCCAGCCTGGCATTGGCATAGACGCCAGCGGCATGCAGTTCCCTGATCCGGGCGAGATCAGCGGTTGCACGGGCAGCTTCTGCCTCGGCGGCAGCGACAGCCGCACTTGCGGCGCCCGAGGCCTGCGAAATCCGGTCATCGCTGATCAGCGCAATGCGCTGGCCGGCACGCACCGGATCGCCGGCTCGTACATCAAGGCTGGTCAAGATGCCGCCAATGCGCGCCACAGCCATGACCTCATCGCGGGTCGCGATCTGTCCGGAGACGGGCTTGAGGTCAGGGACCGTGGTTGCAGTCAGACGGTGCTGTGCCGAGGGGGTGACGGTAGCAACATCTGAGGCTGGTGCCGTCTCCTTGCCGCAGGCCGCCAATACCAGTGGGAGGGCCAGCGCTGCAAATGCGGGGACGAGACGGCGCATGACAGTTCCTCTTGTTGTTACGCAACCACCGGAAGGCCAGCGGCCTTCCAGGCGCCGATGGCGCCGGCCAGGTGTGTATCAACGGCCGCGTTGGCAGCAGCGCAGCGATCAAGCGCCATGCCGGATCGCTTGCCACCTGCGCATTGCAGGACAATCGTCTTTTCAAGGTTCGGTGGAAGCTGGTCTGGCGAGAATGTCGACAGCGGCAGATTGATCGCGCCAGCAATGTGGCCTGTCGCTAACTCGTTGGGTTCGCGCACATCAACAACGATAGCGCTGCGATCCTTCAGCATTGCCGCCAGCTCCTCGGGTGCAATTTCCTTATGCGTAACGCTCTTGCCAAATCCGAACATCGGGGAATTTCCTTGCTTGCGCTCCCCCTCATATTATGTTTATCTTATATTAGGTCAAGCGAATTTAACGGTTCAAGGGGAGAAAGAGATGGCCGATATGCAGCAGGGCAAGCAGAGCCGTCCTCGGATCGTTGTCCTTGGTGGCGGTTTGGGTGGCACGATCGCGTCCTATGAGATTCGTGACGCCGTCAAAGACCGGGCGGAGGTGTTCCTGCTGGCAGAGCGGGACAGTTACAGCTTCGTGCCGTCCAACCCCTGGGTGGCGGTGAAGTGGCGCACGCCCGAGGAGGTCGAGGTCCATCTGCCCCCTGTCATGAAAAAGCGCGGTATCGGCTTTTCCAGCGTTGGTGCGGACCGTGTGCATCCGGCCGAGAAGCGCATTGCCCTGCGTGACGGCACATTCCTTGATTATGATTACCTCGTGATTGCCACTGGGCCTGACCTGGCCTTTGACGAGATTCCCGGTTTCGGGCCTGAAGCCTTCACCCAGTCCGTGTGCCATACCCACCACGCCTCTGCTGCCGCCGACGCGTTCGAAGCCTTTTGCGCCGATCCCGGCCCGATCATCGTCGGCGCCGTGCAGGGCGCCAGCTGTTACGGGCCGGCCTATGAATATGCCATGGTGCTGGACACCGAGCTGAAGCGGCGCAAGATCCGCCACCTCGTCCCGATGACCTTCATCACCGCCGAACCCTATGTCGGCCATCTCGGCCTCGATGGCGTCGGCGACACCCAGGGCCGGCTGGAATCCGCGTTTCGGGATCGGCATGTGAAATGGATCACCAAAGCCCGCGTCACCCGTTTTGACGATGGCGTCGCTCATGTCGAGGAAGTGGCCGACGATGGCAGCATCAAGGCCCGCCACGATGTGCCCTTCAAGTTCACCATGATGCTGCCGGCGTTTCGCGGCGTGCCCGCCATCCGCGGCATCGACGGCCTGACCAACCCGCGCGGTTTCGTGCTGGTTGACAAGCATCAGCGCAACCCCGCCTTCCCCGAGGTGTTTGCGCTGGGCGTGGCGGTGGCCATCCCGCCCACCGGACCCACCCCTGTGCCGGTGGGCGTCCCCAAGACCGGATTCATGATTGAATCCATGGTCACCGCCATTGCCGCCAATCTAAAGGCCATTCTCGAGGGCAAGGAACCGAAGGCCGAAGCGACATGGAATGCTGTGTGCCTCGCTGATTTTGGTGACGGTGGCATTGCCTTCGTCGCCCAGCCTCAGATCCCGCCCCGCAATGTGAATTGGTCCAGTCAGGGCAAATGGGTGCATTTCGCCAAAATCGGCTTCGAGAAATATTTCCTCAGAAAGATTCGCAAGGGTGAGAGTGAGCCCTTTTACGAGAAATTGGCGATGCATGCACTCGGCATCGACAAACTGAAATTTTGAAGCAGGAGCGGACCTCATGTCCATTGATAGAGCTGTTTTTGTCTTTGCCGGCGTCGTGGTGCTGGCTTCCATCGCCCTCTCGCTGCTCGTCCATCCCTACTGGATTGGGCTAGCCGCCTTTGCCGGGCTTAATATGATCCAGGCGGCGTTTACAGGCTTCTGCCCGGCGGCGATGGTCTTCAAGGCAATGGGGCTGAAGCCAGGGGAAGCCTTCCGTTGATCCGCATTCGACTTGGGTTGCTTGCCAGCGGGCTGGCGATTGCCGCTTCATCGCAAGTGGCATGGGCTGTCCCCGTGACGCTGGACGAGGCCATGGTGGCGGCCGAAGCACACGCGCCCATGCTGGCCGTAGCGAAGGCTGAAGCTGAAGCGGCTGACAAGCGCGCCGACGCAGCGCGCGCTGCTGCCGGCCCGACCGCAACACTGACTGGCACCATCGGTTGGGGACGGCTAGACCCTGGCGGCTATTTTGGCCTGACTGCAACCGACGTCACACCGCGCGCAGCTCAGGTGGGCATCGAACAACCCCTGTTTGCAGGTGGTCGCATCTCTGGCGCGCGCAATGCGGCACGGGCCAGCGCAGAAGCTGCCCAAGCGGGGCTTGTCGGCAGGCGCGCCGCTCTCAGAGCAGACGTAGCCACAAGCTTCGGCGGCGTTCTGGCCGCCAACGCTGGGCTCAAGGCTGCGCAGGATCTGGTCAATGCCGTCGAGATTGCCGCGGCCCAGGCACAGTTGCGTTTCAAGGCGGGCGAGGTGCCATCAACCGATGTCAGCCAGGCTGAAGCACGCCTGGCCGAAGCCCAGGCCGTGCTTGCCAACGCGATCGCGCAGCGCGAGACCATGCATGCCCGTTTCAATCGCCTTACCGGCCTCTCCGCTGACAGCCTGGCCGCACTGCCCGCAAACCCGCCGCTGCCCACCACGCTTGATGAGGCACTTGCCGAAGCCGAGAAACGTTCGCCAGCCATAGCCCAGGCCGAAGCCGGCCTAAATGCCGCCAGAGGCCAGGCGCGCATTGCCAAGGCCGAAGGCTTGCCGCAAGTCGCCGCCTATGCCGAAGCATCAAGTGTGCGAGACCAGTTTTTTCCAGGCTATCGGGGTGATCTGGCCAGTGCAGGGCTGCGTGGCAGATGGAATTTCTTTGCGTCCGGTCGGATCAAGGCTGAAGGCGATGCGGGGGATGCGGCGGTGCGTGCCGCTCAGGCACGACTGGCAGATGCGCGCGGCACCGTGCGCGAAATGGTCATTGCCGCTTTCGCAGGCGTGAAAGCCGCCAATGAAGCGGCGAACGCAGCGCTGCGACAGCAAGCAGCAAGCGAAGCTGCTCTCGCAAGCGTCAAGCAGGAGGTTCGCGTCGGCTTGAAGCCAACCCTGGCATTGCTCGATGCCGAGCGCGAAGCGGCTCAAGCTGCAATGCAGGCTGCCAGTGCGCAAGCGCAAAGAGCCACAGCTGCCTGGAACCTGAAGGCTCTGCTTGGACAAGGTTGAAGCAGGCGAACGGCAGGAAACAAAGATGATGGGGCATAACAAAACCGGCCTGACGGCAATCGGAGCCTTTCTTTTGCTCACGTCGGCTGCAGGCGCGGCTGCGCCGCTAAAGGCCGCGCCAAATGCTGTGGATACGGCCATTGCAGAGAAATCTGCGGTGCTTGCAGACCAGTTTCAGCAGAGATTGCAACAGGCTCTGCGTGCAGCGATCCAGGAAAAGGGCCTGCCTGGAGCAGTCGATGTTTGCAGCACCGTTGCACCAACAATTGCAGCCGAGGTGTCAGCTGCCAGTGGCGTTCAGGTAACTCGCATTGCCGAGCGCAACCGTAACCCAAAGGCCCATGTTCCCCGCGATGCTCGCGCCTATTATGGCGAGCTGGCAGAAGAGCCGGTGGAGTCAGGTAAGCCGGCCACGCGCATGTGGCATAGTGGCGGTGGTCAATCTGCCAAGGTAAACTATTTGCGGGCAATTCCCATGCTGGGCCAGCCATGCTTGTCCTGTCATGGCGCTGATGTTGATCCTGCGGTCGCCGCCCGCATTGCCAAGCTCTATCCGAAGGACAAGGCAACAGGGTTTCGGCCTGGCGAACTTCGTGGTGCGATGTTGATCCGCTGGAACGCAGCTTCGCTCACCAAACCGGAATGACAGTGGCCATGCCTGCGGAATTGTCACAGATCCGGTTGGCGGCACTCGATGATGAGTGGCAGGCCGAAGCCGCCTACGCTGCCATGATCGACCGTTTTGGTTCGGTGCGACCGTTCACCAACATCATCGAGGCGGAACGCCGCCATGCCGAGGCCATTCAACATCAGTTGCGGCGGCTCGGCGTTGCGGTGCCTGCCAATCGCTGGGCCAACGCCGCCTTGCCCGTTCCTGCCACCTTGACCGAGGCCTGCGAGCAAGCCATCGCTGCCGAACTCCAGAATTTCGCCCTCTATCAGCGCTTGTTACCGAAGGTTAGCGATCCAGCGGCACGGCACGTGCTGGAACGATTGCAGGCAGCTTCGCGCGATCGGCACCTGCTAGCTTTCCGGCGCTGCCTTGCTCGCCAGAAGCGGGACTGAACATCAGCCCTCTTCGCCCTGCTCGTCGGCCATGCGGAATTCCTGACACATGCCGTTGATGATGCCGAAAGCAACAGCCAGGCCAAGGCCCAATATCCAGGCAAAATACCACATCGTCAGTGCCTTTCCTCAATAGAAGTCTGGGCTGGCTACCACCTCGCGGATGGAGAGCCGGCCGAACAGCACCCGCATCGCCCAAGCCGTGTAAGCCAGCACGATCGGCAAGAAGATGATGGTGACGATCAGCATGATCCACAGCGTCAGGTGGCTGGACGAGGCGTTCCAGACGGTCAGGCTTGATCCCGGGTCTGTGGCGCTGGGCAGGATGAAGGGGAACATCGACAGGCCGGCCGTCGCAATAATGCCGACGGTAGCCAGGGAGGTACCAAGGAAGTTCAGAACGTGGCCGCGTGTCCGAATGCCGACGAGAGCCAACACAGGTCCAGCAAGGCCCAGAAGCGGGGCGGCCAGCATCGCGGGATAGCGGGCGTAGTTTTCGACCCAGGCACCCTGCGCGGCCACCACGGCGGCGCCGGCGATATGGGGGTTGGAGGGGCCGCCTGTATCGATGGCACCCTGGATGGCGAGGCCCATGTCGCCTAGCGCCACCCACAAGCCGCCGGCTGCAAACAGGGCGATGGTGAGCGCCGCGGCGACCGTGCCAAATCGGCGGGCGCGCTCCAGCACCGGGCCTTCCTCGACCCTATGGCCAGGTTCCAGCTCAGTTTTTTGAACTGATCCGGGCGCGCGTTCTCGCGACGGCAGTCAGGCCGACCGACCGGACGGAATGACGCAAGCAATGGGGCTGCCTCAGCACGGCCGCGTTTGCTCGAAGCCTGAGATTTCCGAGTCGCGATAACGTCGTGTGAAGCGTAGGCCGCAAAATGGTGGGATCATGCGCGAAAAAATTTATCGCAGCCAACAGGGCTGTTTGTGTGGTGTAAATTGTGGGAAAGCTGCCGCGAAGACAAAATCATGTCATTGAAACGATGGCATAAGTTTCTCCTCTTAGAGTCCCGCCCTGTCCGCAACCGTTGCCAGAGAGAGATGAAGAAGCAGGCGCACGGCGGCGCAGAGGGCGCAGAGGGCGCCGA
>JALOSP010000061.1 GCA_025458365.1 Hyphomonadaceae bacterium | reverse complement strand
GTGCGCGATGCGAGGGAGCATGGGGTGAGCGTGCTGGCCCCGGATGTGAATGCGAGTGATTGGGATGCGGTGCTGGAGGGGACAGAGCGAGCACCAGGCACCTGCAAGCTTTGTTCGCAGCCAGCTTGCCCCCCTCTCCCCCTTGTGGGGAGAGGGGCTGGGGGTGAGGGGGGCGCCGAAGAAAGCGCTCATCCGCCAATCTCTTGCGAGACGTCGAGTCCCCCCTCACCCCAACCCCTCTCCCCACAAGGGGGAGAGGGACTGTCCATTGTCAGTTTCCAGGGATATGCAAAGCCTTATTCCAAGCCATCCCACCACCTCCCCGTCCGTCTCGGCCTGCGGGAAATCCGTGGCTTCCCCGAAGCCGATGCCGCCCGGATCATGGCGGCGCGCCAGGCTGGCGGACCGTTCAGGGATGCCGAAGACCTGAAACGTCGGGCCAGGCTCAATGCGCGTGCCATGGACCTTCTGGCCAATGCCGATGCCTTGCGCTCCATGGCGCTGGATCGGCGGGCCGCCCTGTGGCAGGCCAAGGGGTTGGCCGAGAGCGCCCTGCCACTGTTTGCCCACCTCAACGAATATGGCCCCGAGGCTGACCCGGCCCTGCCCGAGATGCCGCTGTGCGAGCATGTGGTGCATGATTATGCGGCACTGCGCCTGTCGCTGAAGGCCCATCCAGTCAGCTTCCTGCGACCTGACCTGGCCGCCCGGCGGTTTCTGACCGCGCGCGATCTGGCAGAGGCGCCCAATGGCCGGATGCTTGATCTGGCGGGTCTCGTGCTGGTACGCCAGAAGCCCGGCACGGCCAAGGGCGTGCTGTTCGTGACGCTGGAGGATGAGACCGGGTCAGCCAATCTGATCGTCTGGCCCAAGGTGTTCGAGCGGTTCCGGCGCACGGTGCTGGGCGCCAAGCTGTTGCACGTGCGCGGCCAGTTGCAGCGCGAAGGCCAGGTGATCCACGTGATCGCGCGATCCCTGACCGACATGACCCACAGGCTGGGCGAGCTGTCCGACGCCAATCCCGATGAAGCCCTTCCGTTTGAAAACACCTGGGCCCGCGCTGACGAAGTCCGCGCACCGGCAGAAGACCCGCGCGCCCAGGCCCACCAGAAACACGAAGCCCGAACCCGGCGGGTCGCCGAAGCCTTTACCCGTGGCCGGAACTTCCACTGAGCGAGACACAAACGGAAACGCACATGACTTACACTCAAAACATCATCTGCAATCAATTACAACCAAAGCTTGCGCTTCCTGTCCACCCTGTGGATAACTTCATGCAAGCAACCGGTCGGTATCCGAATACCGACCCGGATGGAGGGGCGGATGAGCACACTTGAAGTCCGGGCGCGCACGGCCATCGCCGCAGTCCAGTCGGCCCGCACACTGCATGATCTCAACGAAGCCATGGCGGTCTTTGCCCAGGCGGCCAGTTGCACGCACTATCTTCTGGCACCGGGGCCGGACAACCCGTCGGATGACCCAGCCGCATGGCTGTCCTGTGGCAATTATCCTCCGATGATCGCGCGGCTTTACCGGACGACAGCCACCAGCCTGGGCGATCCTGCCCGGCGGCTAGCGCTGAAACGCGGCACTCCTGTGATGTGGCGCAAGGCCTGGGTCGGTGTGCGCGATGCCGAATCCCGGAGTTTCATCACGCAGCTCCGGTCGCACGGATTGCGCGATGGGATCACAGTGGCGGTGCATGGTCCGCAAGGCTGCCTTGCCCTGCTGATGCTGGCCACCTCGGGCACTCTCCCGCCGGGCGGCGAGGAAGACGAGACCATCAGCATGGTCGCGCTCGCCGCCCACCAGCGCATGCGCAGGCTGGAGGCCGCCAGCCTCGTGGCGCCACCGAGCGCGATCATGCTCACCGAGCGCGAGCGGCAATGTCTGCAATGGGTGCTGGAAGGCAAGACCAATTGGGAGATCGGCGTGCTGACCGGCGTTGCAGCACGCACGGTGCAGTTCCACCTCGCCAATGCCCAGCGCAAGCTGGGAGCAGGCAACCGCACGCAAGCCGGGGTCCAGGCCCTGATCCGGGGCTTGATCCCGCCACCCGGTGGCCAGGAGCCACCACCAGCCGCCGAGCCGCAGGCAGCCTGAATGGCGGATTCATACAAGCGTAACCGGTCCGTCCCAAAATTAAGTCGCAAAGTCCGCCCCTCGCGAACCTCGAAATGGAAATGATGCCATGAGCATGATGCTTGTCCTGTTGATGCTTGCCGCAGATCCCGCTCCTGCCGCTGGCGGTGCTGGCACCGGTGTCTCGCCAGTGACCCCGCCGTCCGGCCAGATCCAGACCGATGCGCAGGAAGACTTCGGCCCCGGCGGATTGCGCGATCAGGCCGTGCCGCTTGACTGGGCAGGCCCTGCGGCGCGCATGCCTGGCGCCGACCCGTCGGTTCAGGAGTTCGATCCGAGCGCGGCGGTCCTGGGCAATCCGGACATGTGCATTGTCACGCCCGGACAGCCGCTGCCAGCTTGCGCCCAAGCCGGCAACGATGGTCTGCGTCTCGATGAGAGCATGTTTGCAGGCGGCATATCCAACCCCGACTCCACCTGTCAGACTGTCGAGACCATCCGGCGCGGCAGCAACAACCAGCCCCAGCGGGTGTTCGCCACGGTGTGCGGCGAGGAAGCCGAAATGTGGAATTATCGCGCGCGCACCACGCCGACCAGTGCGGCCAATCCGGGCCGTCCTACGGATCGCGCCATCGGGCCCAATGATGTGACCCTGCCCGAAAGCCGTCCGTCCGGTATCTGAACCGTCAGCCTGTTCGCGATGCCTGGGCCGCCTGTGCGTGGGTGGTTGCCACAGCGGTGTCGGAACCGATACAATGAGAACGGGATACTGGGGCGCCGCCGTACAGGGCAGGCGCCCTTCGATTGCTCAGGAGCTTGACCCGCCGTGACCACGCATCCCCGCACCGCTACCGTGATCGCGGGCTCGATTGCCGCGCTGGCCAGCATCGTGATCGGCCTGTCCGGGTCAGGGGCATTTGCCCGTCAGGCCGTCCCGGTCCCTGAAGTCCCGGTCCCTGAAGTCCCACCTTCCGGTGCGGTGTCCGAGACTGTCGATCCGCTGGCCGTTGAAGGTGTCGAGACGGTCGATCCGGTCGCACTTGGTGCGGCGCAGACCAAGCTGGATGCGGGTGTCTCCGCCTATCAGGCTGGGCAGGCCGGTCAGGCGCAGACCTTGCTTGGCGAGGCCTACAGCGAAGCACCGGTTGGCAGCGAGGGTGACCGGGTCGCGATGGAAGCCGCCCGACGTCTTGGCTTCATTGCAATCGAAGCACGCGATCCGCGCGGTGCAGAGGCCGCTTTTGCCGCCGAGACTTTGCTGGGTCGGCGCCTTCTGGTTCATTCGGGACTGCCGGTCCAGCGCTACACCCAGGCGATCAATCGATGGGCGGCGGCGTCCGGTGCCATGGGCCGCGCGAGTGAAAGTGCTGCTCTCGGGTTTTACGCCCGCGAACTGCGCAGGCGGCAGGAAGCGGCGGTTTCCTCGGAAATTCTCCGGCGCGAGGCTGTGTTTGATGCCGACACCAAGTCGATCAACGAGGTCAGTGTCGGCGATCATTGTGTGACAGGGCGGGACCCTCTGCTGTCGCGGCGTGTGAATTGTGCCGAAGAAATGAACACCCGGCGCGAGGCGATCGAGCTTCAGGCCCGCCAGATCGTGGCCGATGCCCCACCGCCGCCCACCAAGGCCGAACGCGAAGCCCGCGCCAAGGAGCGCAAGGCCAAGGGCGAGCAATAAGCTCAATCCAGCCGGGCCAGCCCGACCTTGAACCGCTGCCAGTTGGCCACATAATGGGCTGCGCTGGCAGCCAGACCCATCGCCTGGGCCTCGCTGACCTCCCGGATGATCCGTCCCGGTGCGCCGACGACCATGGAATTGTCCGGGATCTCCTTGCCTTCGGCAATCAGGGCCTTCGCGCCGATGATGCAGTTCCTGCCGATTTTCGCCCCGTTGAGGATGACCGCGCCAATGCCGATCAGGCTGTTGTCGCCAATGGTGCAGCCATGCAGCATCGCCAGATGGCCGACCGTGACCCCTGCCCCCACGACCAGCGGAATGCCACGGTCAGCGTGCAAGATTGCGCCGTCCTGGATGTTGCTGTTCTCCCCGATGGTGATGGCTTCGACGTCGCCGCGCACCACGGCATTGAACCACACGCTGGCATTCTCATGAAGCGTCACATTGCCGATCACAACAGCGCCGGGGGCGATCCAGGCATTGCCGCTGGCAGGCATCGCCGGCCCGATGTCGTCCAGAGCATAGGCAGTCACAGATATTTCTCCGTCCAGTGACGATTTTTTATGGTTAAGGACTTGTTTACCGGGTTAGTCTGTCTCTGGAAATGACGGTGGCAGGTGATTCGCAGCTTCTCTCCATCGGGGCGCTGCAACCACCACGATCCACCGCAGAAGGAGGCCGGTGATTCCCAGACTGCCCCGCCCTTGCCGACCCGCCTTGCTGCGGGATTCTGGTGCCGGTTCCGGTGGACATGGCGTATCGCCTGTATCTCTCTTCCACCCCAGGCCGCCTGCACTGTCCTGTGCCGGCGGTTTTTTTGTGCCTCCAACATCCTCGGGAGACCACCATGGCCAAGCGTAGCAATGTCCGCCGTACCAGCCGCGATACCGTTCCGACACGGTCAACCGGCGCCCGTCACCCGGGCCATGAGGATACCAATGTGCACGCCCTGTTCGGCTGGTCGCCTGTGGGTGGCGATGAGGAACCCGAGCGCGATCAGAGTTACATGCGCAAGCTGAAACCGCGCAGCGAGGGCCAGGCGGCCCTGATCGAGGCGATTGATGCCGGGCCGCTCGTTCTGGCGCTGGGTCCGGCTGGCACCGGCAAGACCTATCTTGCAATTTCCAAAGCTGTCGAAGCGCTGGAATCAGGGCGGGTGTCGCGCATCGTCCTGTCGCGCCCTGCCATCGAGGCAGGTGAAAGCATCGGCTTCCTGCCCGGTGCCATGGAGGACAAGCTGGCACCGTATCTGCGTCCGCTGATGGATGCTCTTTCAGACCGGCTGTCGCCGAAACGGCTGAAAATGCTGCTGGCCGAGGGCGTGATCGAGATCGCACCGGTCGGCTTCATGCGCGGACGCACCTTGAACAATGCCTTCGTGGTCATCGACGAGGCCCAGAACTGCACCTATGGCCAGTTGAAGATGCTGCTGACCCGTCTGGGTTGGCATTCGACCATGGTGGTCACAGGTGATCCGGCCCAGACTGACCTGCTGCCAGAGCTGTCGGGTCTTGCCAAGGCGGCTGTAGCGCTGGAAAAACTGGGCAATGTCAGCGTGGTGCGTCTGCATGAAGGCGATATTGTGCGTCATCCCCTGGTGGCCGACATGCTGACCGTACTGTAGCGCGCCCACACTATTGACTGGTCACCGCAAGCCGCCTGCCCCTGCGCAGGCGGCTTTTGGCTGGAAATATCAGTGCGATCGCGACCGAAAGTGATCCAGCCTCGCAACGTTCGCGTACACCAGCCATCATAAACACCCAATAACGGTGCGCGCCGGGCTCGATCCTCCCCGTTCCGGTGCAGCCGTCAGATCGAGATTGATACCATGCGCCATCAAGAGCGCCTCGACCATGTCCTGATGGACCATGCTGCCGGCACATTGGGTCGCGACGCGGCCTTCGTGGTTGACGCACACCTGGCTCTGCACGCCGGGTCCCGTGCCTCATTCCGGGATTTCGAAGCGCTCGGCGGCACGATGCTGGACCGGCTCGAGCCTGCCGCACTCAGTGCCGGCATGGATTCATCCGCGATCATGGGGTCTGTCGCTCCAGACCGCGACCCCAGGCCGGTCGATGTATCGGCGAGTTGCCTGGTGACATCGCTTAGCCAGGGGCATTGGCGTCGTGGCCTGTCAGGCTTCATGAGCAAGCCGGTTGCTGGCGTCGGTGCGCGCCTGTTGCGCTTCGAAGCCGGGCGCGCAGCACCTGCTCACGGCCATCGCGGGCTGGAGCTCACGCTGGTGTTGCACGGCACGCTGGAAGACGGTTATGGCCGTTATCAGCGCGGTGACCTTGTGGTTCATGACGAGGAGACCGAGCATGAGCCACGCGCCGGGCTGGTGGGTGACTGCATCTGCCTGATTGCCGAAGACGCCCCCGTGCGGCTGACCGGCCCGCTGGGCTGGATGCTCAACCCGTTGCTGCGGGCACGGGCATTCCATTGAGTTGAACCGTTGGCCATGATGTACGCAAAGGCCCAGACCGGAAGCGATGCATCGGCCCTGCATTGGAGCCAATATGTCCCGTCCTGCTGCTGTTACTGCACTGTCGTTCCTTGCGGGTCTCGTCGCCCAACCGGCGTTCGCTGACGGTGGTCGGACCGAGTTCGAGATATTGATGAACGGGCGTTCGATTGGGACCCACGCCGTGAGTGTGACCAAGTCCGGCAATGTCGCGACGGCCAATGTGGCGATCAACATGCGCGGTCGTGTCGGCCCGATCAGCTTCAGCTATGCTCACCGCTGCCGCGAAGTCTGGACTGGTGACCAGCTGACCAGCGCCAGCTGCAACGATAACCTGAACGACAACCCCAAGACGGTCGAGATAACCCGGTCGGGCGCCACACTGAATATCCGTGGGCCTGACTTCACAGGCACGGCGCCGGGCAATGTGATGACATCCAGCTGGTGGCGGGTCGCCACCATCCGGCAAACCAGGCTGATCAACAGCACATCTGGCCGGGTGGAAAACGTCCGCGTGTCAACGGTCGGCTCCGAACAGGTGATGGTTGCCGGGGCTCCCGTCACCGCAACCCACTACCGCCTGCGCGGCGGGGTCAGCAATGATGTCTGGTACGACAGCGCCGGTCGTTGGGTGAAGACCGCCTTCAGGTTCAGTGGACAGCGGTTCGAATATCGCAAGCGCACCGCGCTGGCTGCTGCGCCACGCGGGTGAGCCCGGACGCGGTACGCACAGGTACCCTGCGGCTGGTCCTGGGTGACCAGCTGAGCCCCGGTCTGGCCAGCTTGCGGGATGGTGACCGGGGCCGTGACGTGGTGTTGTTGGCCGAGGTTGGCGCCGAAGCGACCTATGTCCGCCATCACAAGAAAAAGATCGCCTTCATCTTTGCAGCCATGCGCCACTTCGCAGCCGAATTGCGGGCGGAAGGCTGGACGGTTCGCCATGTGGCAATCACCGATCCGGACAATGCAGGCGATTTGCTGGGCGAAGTGGCCCGCACGCTGGCCCTGCATCCTGATTTGCAATCGGTGTGCGTGACCCGTTGCGGGGAGTGGCGGCTCGA
>JALOSP010000060.1 GCA_025458365.1 Hyphomonadaceae bacterium | reverse complement strand
GATTTCTGCTTGCTCCTCCGTCCAACGGGGGAGCAAGCAAGAGTGCTGTCGCCCTCCAGCGGTTGCAGGCCGATAGCCACTGCGTTTTGATTTGATAAATTGAAAGACAGTGCCAGACTGATCGAAAAGATGGATCAATTCCGATGCACGACCTCGATACCGCCCTCTTGCGCACCTTCACGGTTCTGGCCGAGACCGGCAGTTTTTCCCGCACCGCCGAACTGATCGGGCGCACCCAGTCGGCGGTGTCGTCACAGATCCGCAAGCTGGAGGCGCAATTGGGCGTGACCCTGTTCGTGCGCACCACCCGGTCGGTGGGCCTGACAGCCGAGGCCGAGGCCCTGCGCGGCCCGGCAATGGATGTGCTGCGCCTGTGCGACAGCCTGAAGGCCAAAGCCGGGTCTGGCGAGTTGAGCGGCGAGGTGCGGTTTGGCGCGCCAGAGGACTTCGCCAGCCAGTGGCTGCCCGATGTGCTCGCTGGCTTTGCCCGCAGCCACCCCGGCGTGCGCTTGCATGTGGAATGTGATCTGACCCGCCATCTGGTGCGCCGTTACGAAGACGGCGCGCTGGATGTCTTGATCGTCAAGCAGAAACCGGGTTCCCACCACCCCTCGGCCCACCTGCTGTGGCAGGAGCAGCTGGTCTGGGCCGGGATGCCAGAGTGGGTCCTGGCAGATGGGGCTGTGTTGCCGCTCGTGCTGTCACCCGCGCCATGTGTGTACCGTGCCCGTGCGGCTTCTGCACTCGACGGGGCAGGCCGACGCTGGCGTGACGTTTACACCAGCCCCAGTTTTGCAGGCATGGTGGCGGCGGTGCGGGCCGGACTGGGGGTGGCCGTGATGCCGGCATCGGCCTTGCCGGATGGACTGTCCGCGCTCTCCAGCCTGCCCGCGCTCGAACCAGCCGATCTTGCCATGATCGAAAACCCGGCGGCTGGGCCTGCAGCACGGGCACTGGCCGGGCATGTGCGAGGGATGTTGGCGCGGGGCTGAGACCCTCAGGATGCAAGCGCGGCCAGGGTGGCTTTGGCCTCGGCATGCGAGCAAACCCGCAGCCGGGTCAAGTGGGCAAAGGCCGGGTCTTCGAAACGCGCGCCATAGCTTTCCTTGCGGCGGGCATAGGTGTCCCATGCCCAGCGGACCGGATGCTCGCGGTGCAGCATCCGGGTCCAGCCTTCGCGACAGCCCGGGAACACATCCTTTCCACTCAACGCCCGCTGGAACGAGCGGCTGATGACCTGACGCATGACCAACGGACGGGGCAGGTCCAGCCAGACCACATGGGTCGCTGCCGCCCAGATCATGTCGCGGACCAGCCCGTAATTGCCGGCGAGTGTCCATTCAGGCTGGGCCAGCGCTTCTGCCACATCGGCCTTGAAGGCTTCAGGCTCGCGCTCGGCCCGGTCATGCCAGCCGGGGCGCCAGTTGATCAGATCAAGCTCGATGAACGGCACGCCCCGTGCCTGGGCAAGGCGGCTGGCAAAGGTGCTCTTGCCACTGCCGGATGTGCCGATAACGGCGATGCGCATGGGGGTAGGTCCTTGGTGCGAGCTATTTCGCCTGGCGGAAGGAGGGGTGTTTTCTGCATACATCACGATGGCGGCGGAAGTCTCTCGAAAGCCCCTCGCCCCGGCTTGACGGGGAGAGGGGTTGGGGTGAGGGGTTGCCACAGAATGCGCAAAGTCTGGAACCAATGCGCTGGCAGAAGCGCCCCTCACCCCCGCCCCCTCTCCCCACGATTGTGGGGAGAGGGGAGGCCGCAGAACAGTTGCAAACCCCTACCCCAATTTCTCATCAATCAGCGCCACCGTCGCCTCCACCCCGAACAGGGCGGTAAAGCTACCGAAGCGTGGACCCTGTTCCTGACCCAGCAGGACTTCATAGAGTGCCTTGAACCAGTCGCGCAGGTTCTCGAACGCGTGCGCCTTGCCCACTTCGAATGTGAGGTTCTGCAAAGCCTCGCCATCGCGGGCATCGGCAGGCTGGGACGAGAACCTCGCGCGCAAGTCGATCATAGCGGCGCGTTCCTGTTCCGTCGGCGGGCGGAACTTCTTGGTCGGCAGCACGAAATCCCGGTAGTAGGCCAGCGCATAACCTGCCAACCGGTCCAGAAGCGGCTGGTCTTGCGGTGTGGCGCCCGGTGCATAACGGCTGATGAAGCCCCACAGCACGTCCTTGGTCTCGGCATTGGCGGCAGAGACCAGATTGAGCAACAGCCCGAAACTGACCGGTGAGCTGTATTGCGGCGGGCTTCCCGCATGGATGTGCCACACCGGATTTTCCAGCCGCTTTGCCTCGTCCTCGCGCTGATAGGCATCGAGGAAGGCAATGTATTCGTCAACCGCGCGCGGGATCACGTCAAAATACAGGCGCTTGGCCGCGCGTGGCTTCTGGAACATGTAGAGCGCCAGGCTCTCGGCGGGCGCATAGGTCAGCCATTGCTCCACACTGATGCCATTGCCCTTCGACTTGGAGATCTTCTCGCCATTGTCATCGAGGAACAGCTCATAGACATATTGCACCGGCGGCTCGGCGCCCAGGATGCGGCAGATCTTGGAATAGACCGGCCCATTGGTCTGGTGGTCCTTGCCATACATTTCGAAGTCCACGCCAAGCGCGGCCCAACGCATGCCGAAGTCCGGCTTCCACTGCATTTTCACAGCACCACCGGTGACCGGCAAGGTGGTCTCTGTCCCGTCCTCATCATCGAAGGTGATCGTGCCTGCAGCTGCGTCCACCGCCTTCATCGGCACATAGAGCACCCGGCCTGTCTTCGGGCTGATGGGCAGGAATGGCGAATAGGTGGCGCGACGTTCTTCGCCAAGGGTAGGCAGCATCACCGCCATGATCTGGTCATACTGTTCGGCTGCCACCTTCAATGTCGCATCGAAAATGCCTGATCTGTAGAGGTCGGTCGCCGACTTGAACGTGTAATCAAAGCCGAACCCGTCCAGGAAGCCGCACAGCCTGGCATTGTTGTGGTGGGCAAAGCTCGTGTGATCGGTGCCGAACGGATTGGGCACATCGGTCAGCGGGCGCTGCAGACAGGCTTCCAGTTCGCCGCGCCGCTCCTCGGGCACGGTGTCGGGGATTTTCCGCATGCCGTCCATGTCGTCCGAGACGCAATAGAGTTCGGTGGGGATCGCATCACCCGTCAGCACACGAAACGCATGGCGCACCATGGTAGTGCGCACGACTTCGCCAAACGTGCCGATGTGCGGCAGGCCCGAGGGGCCATAACCAGTCTCGAAGATCACCGGTCCGCTCTTGCCGGTTTTCACCATCCGGTCACGCAGCGCGCGCGCCTGCTCAAAGGGCCAGGCCTTGGCGGTTTCAGCGAAAGCTTGAAGATCGGTCATCTGCTATTCCAATGGTCGGGCGGATCGGGAGAACTTGCCGTTGCCAGCGCCGCGCCATAGACCGGCTGGGATCGCGCGGGTCAAGGTGGACGTGCGGGCCAAGCATGGCGAGGGCTGTCGGTGGCAGTGCAGAATCTCATCCTTTTCCGTCACGCCAAGGCCGAAAACCCGATGGACGCCGCGCGCGACGAGGAGCGGCAGCTGACGGATGCAGGGCGCGCGGCTGCCCTGCTGCAATGCCAGAAGCTGCACGCGCTTGGCGTGGCCCCGGATGTGGCATTGGTGTCCACTGCGACACGCACACGCCAGACCGCCGAACAGGCGGCAAGCGTGTTTCCTGGCATGGATGTCGAACTGTTTGACGATCTTTATCTTGCCCCGCCCCGCACCTTGGCCGACGTGGCCGCACGCCGGGGACGGCACACGACACTGGTGATCGGTCACAATCCGGGCCTGCACATGCTGGTCTGCGACATGATCGACGGGACAGACCGGTCGGTCCGCGCGGCTCTGGCGTACGAGCGCTTCAAGACCGGCGAGATGGCGTGGTTCATTGCCGATGTGGAAAGCCGGACAGACTGGACGCTGCTGCATTTTCTGACACGCGACAGGTGAGCCGGATTGAACATGACGCCAGTTCATGTTTCCAGTCGGGACATGACACCAACCATTGACGCCCAGACCCGTACCGCTGCCAGTATCGTTCCGCGGGATGGTGGCGGGCGGCGTGAAAAAACAAAGGTAACCAATCGCGCCGCGATCATCGAGGCGGCCCGGCAAGTGTTCGCCGAACTCGGCTACGAAGCCACGACGGTGCGCGATATCATCCGGCGCACAGATCTGGCATCGGGCACCTTCTACAATTATTTCAAATCAAAGGAAGAATTGTACCACGCCCTGCACGATGACGGCGTCCAGCGCTTCCGGCCGATGCTGCATGCGGCCCGTACCGAAGCAGGCAGTGATGTGGCGCGGTTTCTGGAACTGGCCTGCACGGCCTACTTCCATTTCCTGCAGGAAAGCCACCCTGCGGGCTCCATGCTGGTCGGGCGCGATGACGTCACACGGGTGCGTTTCGACACGCCCGAGAGTGCGGCCCTGTTCAACCAGATCAAGGCCTATATGCAGGACTATGAAGCAGCCGGGCAATTGCCGCACACCGATGTGGGTCTGCTGACCGCTGCCTCCATCGGGATGGCTCAGGAGATCGGCAATTACCTGTTGAGCGGCCATGTCGCCAGCGCAGAAGATGCCGCGCGGTTCTGCACCGGACTGATCCTCCAAGGTGTCAGTGGTGTGGGAGCCTCGGTTTGATGCTGGAGAGAACGGTCGCGCGCCTTTTGCTGAAACTGCCGCCGCGCGTGCTGGTCGCAATGTCGGGTGGCGAGCCGGTGGTGCGCGATGGTTATGTGCTGGATGCGCAGGCCCAGTTTATCGCCCATGCCGCCGCCCGCCAGCCCCAGCCTGATCCGCTGACACCCGAGGCCGCCCGGGCTGGCACCGACAGGCTGGTCAACCTGTTTGGCGGCAGGCGTGAACCCGGTGTGGCCGTTTCCCACATCACCATCCCCACCGCACAAGCACAACTGCCTGCCCGGGTATACCGCCCGACCGGTCAGGATCCCGGTCTGCCTGCCCTCCTGTTCTTCCACTTTGGCGGTGGGGTCGTGGGCAACACCGGCACATGCGACGCGTTCTGCACGATCCTTGCCGCCACCGTGCGGACAGCTGTCGTGTCAGTCGATTACCGGCTTGCGCCGGAGCATCCCTGGCCTGCCAATCTTGAGGATGCTCATGGGAGTTTCGACTGGCTCCTGGCCAATGGTGCTGCAGTGGGTGCCGCACCGGGAAGGGTTGCCGTCGGCGGCGACAGCATGGGCGGCCATATGACGGCCAGCATGTGCTATCAGCGCAAGGACGATGGGCTGTCACAACCGGTCTTGCAGGTCCTGATCTATCCGGCCACCGATCTGACTGACCGGGCCGGTTCGATGGTCAGCTGTGCTGACGCCTTTCCGCTGACGGCCGACCTGATGGCCTGGTTCATGAGCCATTATCTGCCAGCCGGGATCGACCCGGCCCAGCCTGCGCTGTCACCATTGCTGGCCGATGACCATGCCGGGCTTGCCCCGGCGCTGGTTGTGGTCGCAGGGCACGACCCGCTGCGTGACCAGGGGCTGGCCTATGCCCGCGGGCTGGAAGCTGACGGCGTCGCGGTCCAGACCCGGATTTATGGCCGTCTTGCGCATGGTTTCACGGCAATGACCGGGGCAGTGCAGGCAGCCGATGCCGCGTGTCGCGAGATTGCCAGCGATGTCGCCCGCGCGCTGCGGGCGATGGCTTGAAGGGTTGGCCGGGATGACGCGGACCATGAGCGCAGCGGTCTGCACCCGGTTGGATCAGCGCCTGTCCGGGGTCCAGCTCCAGCAGGTGGCCATCCCCGAACCGGGACCGGGCACCCTTCTGGTTCAGGTGGCTGCGGCAGGCATCAACTACCCCGACGTCCTGATGTGCCAGGGCCGCTACCAGTTCAAGCCTGATCCACCCTTCATTCCCGGCATGGAAGTGGCAGGCCATGTGGTTTCAGTGGGTGACGGCGCAAGCAGGTTTGCCGTGGGGGATGCCGTGATGGGCGGGACGCGGCTGGGCGGCTTTGCCGGGTTTGCCGTCCTCGATGCCGCCGCCACCCACCACAAACCGGCCAGCTTGAACATGGAACAGGCTGCCGGGTTTCAGACGGCATGGCTGACGGCCTGGGTCGCACTCGTCCGGCGGGGGGCGTTGCAGGCCGGTGAGGTGTTGCTGGTTCATGGGGCTGCAGGTGGTGTCGGCATGGCATGTGTCGATCTGGGCCTGCATCTGGGAGCAATCGTGATCGCTGTCGCCTCCACTCCTGAGAAGCGTGCAATCCTGCAAGCCAGAGGCGCCCACCATGTGATTGATCCTGCAGGCGGCTTCAAGGATGAGGTGAAGGCGCTGACTGGCGGGCGGGGCGCGGACGTGATTGTCGATCCGGTGGGTGCCGATGCCTTCGACGGCAGCTGCCGGTGCATCGCATTTGGCGGCCGCCTGTTGGTGGTCGGGTTTGCAGGCGGACGGATTGCCACGCTGTCCAGCAATCTGCCTCTGATCAAGGGGTTCAGCGTGGTCGGCGTGCGGGCGGGCGAGCATGCACGCCAGCGGCCAGATGAAGGCGCCGCGCATCAGGCGGCCATTCTCGATCTGGCATCACGCGGCATCGCCCGGGTCCATGTGGGAGACGTGCTGCCACTGGCACAGGCTGTCGAGGGTCTGCACTTGCTGCAGGACCGGAAGGTGATCGGAAAGGTGATCCTGGTTCCCGACGCCGGGTAAGGGCCAGAACGATCAGGCCGCGCGGGCGGTCTTGGCGACCACCTTTTCCAGCCCGGTCACGACCTGGTCGCGAATGCCTTGCTGGCTCAATGGTGTCTTCAACAGGACTTCCATGGCATCCAGGTGTGTCAACAGCACGTCAGGACGCACAGCCGACGGTGTGGGCAAAACATCGATATAGTGGCACAGCCCCTTGCAGCACCGCGCCAGATGCGCGTCACCCAGTTCGGTGGACAGTGACCGCACCTCTTCGGCGGCCAGCCGGATCGGCGGCAGGTTTGCCAGCTTGCCTGCCCGCAATTCGCGAACCAGCAAAGCAATCCGCGAAGCGGCGAGTTCCAGCATGGAGCGGAGGACTTCGCGCTGGGTCGAGGGCGTATCCAGTTCCATCGGATCATCAAACCGGCGGAAAGGACCGGCAAAATTCTGCGGCGTACGACGACGGCGGCACGGGCCACGGTAGCTGTCCGTCGCGACAAACGGGCGTGGGCGTTCGATCACTTCGCGCAGGCGTTCGGCCACCGACTTGACCGAGACAGGCTTAATAACAAAATTGTCGACACCGCAATTGCGCGCCTTGTCGATCTGGCTTTTCTGATTGTTGGCCGTCACCTGGATGTTCGGGACCGCGCGGGCCGTCTCGTCAGGTATCTGCCGGATCCGGCGGGTC
>JALOSP010000059.1 GCA_025458365.1 Hyphomonadaceae bacterium | reverse complement strand
CCATTGACGTAGCGACCGACTGTACCGGTGTTCAGGCGGAACGGATTGCCCAGATTGGTGCTGTTGGCGATGAAGGTGAAGTTTGACACCCTCGCGTTGGACAGTGGCGCGACGCCGGGGCCAACGCTGGAGGCTTCCACGATATTGTCGCCGATGGCAGGGTTCTGCACCACGACCATGAACTGCACATTGCCGTTCCAGCCGTTGTCGGTGTCGAAGCTGTCGTCCTTGTTGCCGGTCAGCACGACATAACGGAGGTTCACGGTGCCGCCGAACAGCTCGATCCCGTCATCCTCGTTGTTGTGCACCTGCACCCGATCCACGACCGTGCCACTGCCGACCCCGGCAAAGGTGATGCCGTTGAGCTCGTTGCCGGCCGTGTTGATCGCAAACCCGGCGAACCGGACCTGAAGGTAGGAATAGATCCCGCTATTGTCTGCAGCTTCGGCGCCGCCGTAATTGGCTTCGGGGTTGGTCACACCCTCGACCACGTTCTCACAGGCTGCAGTGCCAGGGGTCGCGCTGGTGCGGCAGCGGTTGATCGGCGCGCGGCCCAGAACCACAAGGCCGCCCCACTCAGACGTGAGTGCGCCGCCGAAATTATTGGTCGGGTCGCTGTCCGCCTGACGCTCGAGGTCAAGGCGGCTGGTCATGACGATGGGTTCCGATGCGGTCCCCTGGGCGTTCAGGCGCGAGCCGCGGTTGACCACGATGTAGTCTTCGCCACTTTCGCCGAACAGCACCACACCCGGCTGCAGGGTCAAGGAGGCAGGCTGGCCACCGGCCTTGGTGCCTGTGGCGCCGATGTCGGCGCCGATGTCGATCCGGCCACGGATCCGGTAGGCGACGTTCGGCACATTCACCAGGGTCACGTCATTGAGGATGGAACCGGACAGGATGCAGCTCGTGCGTCCGCCAACGGGTGCGCCAGTTGTAAAGCCAGCCGGGCAGGTGCCTGCAACGGCACCACCGCCACCACCACCACCGCCGCCACCGACCGGCGGAGTGCCTGGGCTGGACGAACCCGGCGACACGGCGCTGCCGCCTCCACCACCGCCGCCGCAGCCAGCAAGGCCAAGCGCTGCTGCCATCACCAGTGCCGAAGCACCTGCTTTCCAGAAAAGTGGAAACTGGAACCGTTCGGTGGTTCGCGTCTTCAAGGTCATGTGTGCCCCGCAACAAAACAACTGGATCCTCCCTCAGGCCAGCCGTCTGCTGGCGTGGAGAACCATGGTTGCGGGCCGATAACGGCGCATTGTGACGTCGCGGCGAACCGATGATGACGTTGGGAACTAGTTTTTTCGGAGGATTTGTGACGGTCGAGGGCCCGCCAGGGCCTCAGTGCGCGCTCAATGGATCGGCGGACCGCTCGCCCGGATGACGGGTTCGCTGATGACAGGACCTGCTTCAGGCTCCCGCGCCTTGCCGACATCGGCCAGCGTCAGGACAAGGCCGAACGCCAGCAGGCCGCCTGCGGCAAACAGTGCAAGGCCCGGGACGGGCAGGGGGCTGTCTGCCGCAATGGCAAAGGCAAACAGCGTTGCAAAGGCTGGCGGCCCGATGATGCCCATGGCTGATTGCACCGAGGCGAGCGCGCCTTGCAATCGGCCTTGCTGGTCTGCAGGAACCCGCCGGGTCAGCAGGCCCTGGACGGCCGGACCATACAGGCTCCAGAAGGCAGCTACGGGGATCACCATCCAGAACAGGATGCCGTTCGGTGCCCAGCCGTATCCGATGAAGGCGAGGATGCCGAAGATCAGTCCCGCGATCAGGGCGCGCTTCTCGCCGATCCTTGCCACGATCCGCCCGGTCAGCCCGCCCTGGACCAGCATGCCAACCGCACCGACCACGGTGAGTGTCAGGCCTGCCATGTCTTCCTTCCATCCATAGCGGTGCAGGCCGTAGAGGACGAAGGTTGCAGGCAGAACTGTGTGGGCCAGATCGTTCAGCGCCTTGACCATGGCAAGCGGCCAGAGTTGGCGGTTGCCGGTGAGGAAGCCGAAAGCGGCCACCGGATTGGCCCTTGCCCAGCGGAACCGGCTGCGGTTTTCCGGTTTCAAGGATTCCGGCAGGACCAGCCAGCCATACAAACCGTTCAGCGCGCTGATCGCCGCACAGATCCAGAACGGCAGGTGCAGGTCATAGCTGCCAAGCCAGCCTCCCAGCGCAGGGCCCAACAGGAATCCCATGCTGAACCCCGCCCCAAGCTGGCCGAACCTGGCTGCCCTGCGCTCAGGCGGTTCGACGTCCGAGACATAGGCAAAGGCGGTCGAAACACTGGCGCTGACCACGCCCGACACGAGCCTGGCAAACAGCAGCCACCAAAGATTGGGCGAGATTGCGATCAGCACATAGGCGATGGCGGTCCCGAAATTGGAGATCATGAACACCGGTTTGCGCCCGAACCTGTCTGACAGGGCACCTGCCACCGGCATGGCCAGAAACTGCATCCCCGCCCAGACAGCCGAAAACAGACCAACCATGGCAGCGGCCCTCGACACGTCGCCGCCGGTAAACGCGGTCATCAGATTGGGCAGGACCGGTACCATGATCCCGATGGCCAGCATGTCGAGCACCACCGTGATAAACACGAAGGCAAAAGCGGCCTTGCGCCCTTTGGGCGCGGCTTCCGGTTGGGTCTGGCCTGTCACTGGAGCGACTTTGGGCGCGATTCATCGCGCTGTGAAGCCACTTGCTGTTTTCGGGCCGGTGGGTGGATGGTGTGATGCGCTGCTTCCGTGGCGGCAGGGCTTTCCTTGCCGGAGCGAAGCGGTCACACTGATGCCAATGAGATGTCTGCTGGAGGAGTGAAACATCATGATCGGGATTTGCGCGCAATTCGTCTGTGCCGAGGGCAAGGCCGCCGAGTTCGAAGCCATGCTGGGCGAGTTCGTGACCGCTGTGAAGGCCAGCGAGGCCGGCACCATCACCTATCAGCTGTTCGCTGACAGCAAGCGGCCCAACCATTATTTCATGCTGGAAATCTACGCTGATCAGGCCGCGCTCGACGCCCATGGCAAGACCGATCACATGGCAGCCCTGCTGGGCCGGATCGGGCCGCTTCTGGGTGGCGCACCGGTCATCACCCAGGGCAATGCTGTTCATTGAGCACTTGCCAGTCCGGTTCGTGTCCGTGTGACTTTTTGCTCCGCCGGACATCCAAAACCCTGAGGATCATTTCCACGATGAACTTGCAATTGTCACCAGACGATCTGGCCTTTCGCGATGAAGTCCGCGCCTGGATTGCCGAAGCTTATGATCCGGCTCTGCGGGCCAAGATGGCCTTGTCGAAGAACGGCTATCTCGACAAGGAAGGCCAGGTGGCCTGGCAGAAGGCGTTGCATGCGCGCGGCTGGATTGCACCGGACTGGCCGGTCGAACATGGCGGGCCCGGATGGAGCCCCACCCAACGGGCGATCTTCAATGCCGAGATCAGTGCGGCAGGGTGCCCGATTGTCTCGCCCATGGGGCTGAAGATGGTGGCCCCCGTGATCATGGCCTTCGGCACCCAAGCTCAGAAAGCCCGCCACTTGCCACAAATATTGTCCTCAGACATTTGGTGGTGTCAGGGCTATTCCGAGCCCGGTTCCGGCTCGGACCTCGCCAGCCTGCAGATGCGGGCAGACCGGACCGTTCGTGAAGGCGTGGACGGCTATGTGCTCAACGGGTCGAAAATCTGGACAACCCATGCTCAATGGGCCGACTGGATGTTCAATCTGGTCCGCACCGATTCCAGTGGCAAGCCGCAAGAAGGCATCAGCTTCATCCTCGTGGATATGCGCACGCCGGGGATCAGCGTTCGCTCTTTGCCGACGCTGGACGGGCCGGTCGATGGCCAGCAGGAAATCAACCAGGTCTTCTACGAGGACGTGTTCGTCCCCGCCGAAAACCTGATCGGCGAGGAGGGCAGGGGTTGGACCTATGCCAAATACCTCCTCGAGTTCGAACGCGGCAACGCTTATGCGCCAGGCTTGCGCCATGCCTTGAAGAAGGTGCGCACCATCGCGTCCGTCGAACAGGCCGGTGGTGAACCCGTGATCTTCGACCGCGACTTCCAGCGCAGGCTGGCTGAGCTTGAGATTGCGGTGAGCGCACTTGATGCCACCGAACTGAAGATCTTTTCAGGCGTCGCGTCGGGCGGTTCGGTGGGCGCTGCATCCTCCATGCTGAAGACCCGTGGTTCGGAAATGCAGCAGGCGATCAGCGAACTGGCGCTGGAAGCCGTCGGTGCGGGTGCCCAGCCGTTCGTTGCGGATTCCTGGGCGATTGTGGACGGTCGCTCGAACGACCCGTTTCCGGTGCCCGATCATTCGGTGGCTGTGGCGCCTGCCTATTTCAACTATCGCAAGACCTCGATCTATGCCGGATCGAACGAGATCCAGCGCAACATCATGGCCCGGATGGTGTTGGGGATTTAGCTTTTGCAAACGGCGACGCGTGCGGTCGAGAGTTGCGTGCGGTGCTCAGGCTGCCGCCTTCAGCAGTGCAGCCCGTTCTTCCGCGGTCATCAGGCGCCAGTAACCGGTGGGCAGATCGCCCAGCGATACCGGCCCGATCCGCACCCGTTCCAGCTCGACCACATCCAGCCCGACAGCACTGCACATCCGCCGGATCTGGCGGTTTCGACCCTCGCGCAACACGAAGCGCAGGGATTGGGGGCCCAGCTGCTGGATGATTGCCCGCCGCAACGGCCTGCCGTCCAGCGTGATTCCGGTCCGCAGGCGCTTGAGTTTTTCAGGCGTCACCACGCCTTCGACTTCGACCAGGTATTCCTTGTCCACCGGTGAGTCAGGCCCGATCACGGCCTTGGCCAGGACGCCATCTTCGGACAGCAGCAACAGGCCGTGGGAATCCTGATCGAGCCTGCCCAGTGGTGCCAGCGACAGGTGGGTGAAATCGTCGGCAGCGCCTGCGATGCTCCGCTGCGCGGTCAGCATCAGCACCGCTGGTATCTCGCCGGGGTTCGGGTGGGCCGATACCCAGCCGACCGGCTTGTTGAGCACGAAGGTACGCGCTGCATCAAACCGGCTTGCGCCTTGCAGGCCTGCGTCACCAGCGGCGATGATTTCAAGGGTCTGACCGGGCATGATCTGGTGGCCGGGTTCGCTGATCGCGGTGCCATCGATCACGATCCGGCCAGCCGCAATCAGACTTTCGGCATCACGGCGCGAGCAGACGCCTGATTGGCCCAGCCATTTGTTGACCCGCTGCGGCCTGTCGCCGGAGAATGTGAGGACATGGAGCACGTGAGCCATGCCCGGTCTATGGCCGCAATTGCCGCTTCAGCGCAAGCCGAGGGCTTCCAGCATGCCTGGAAACCAGCGCCGGTTGGCCTTGTCATAGGCTGCGAACGAAGACCCGAAGTCAAAGTAACAGGTCGGCATTCCGATCTGGTCAAAGGCGCGCGTCACATCGGCTGTCCAGTTCACACGGGCCGCCAGCGGGATCTGGGTGCCGGTGCCATATTCGCCCATCAAGACCGGCGCACCGATCCGGTCGCGGAAGCGTGCCATCCGGGCGATGTCTGTGGCCAGTTGCTGGCGGTCACCCGCCTGCGGCCAGCGCCGACCGGCCGGGGGAGCATTCGGCAGCCATTCAGCCGCCTGATGGGTGAACTCGAATGGCCCGTAATAATGGACCGTGCCGACAACATAGGGGTCGGCGGGCATGCGCAATGTGTCCATCCCGTCCAGCCCGCCCCAGCCGTCGCCGGTCAGGATCACGGTGCGGGTTGGATTGGTGCGCCGGATATCGGCGAGGATGGCGTGCTGGACCCGGTTGATCCGGTCGCCCGAGAAGGCATCGCGCGGCTCGTTGATGATCTCGAACATCACGCCGGGGGGGGCATTGCGGTACCATGTGGAAATCTGGCTCCACAGTGCGGCAAGGCGAGCCTCGTGACCTGCCGGGTCGGCGTAGAGTTCATCATAGTGATGCACATTGATGATCACGTTCAGCCGGGCCTCCAGGGCCCAGTCCATGACCTCGTCGACCCGCGCGCGGAATGCCGGATCGATCGTGTAGGGAGCGCGCGCCATGGCATGGCCTGACCATTTGACAGGGACGCGGATCGTATCAAAGCCAGCAGCCCGGATGGCTTGCAAATCTGCGCGCGTGATCCGGTAACCCCACTCACCCTCTCGCGGGGCCTCGAGCGCGCCGCCCATATTGATACATTTGCGAACCGGAAAATAAGCGCGATTTTCGACTTGCGCGCCACCGCTGTGAGGTCCCCACCAGGTCTGGGCCAGTGCGAGGCCTGTCACAGCAGCAGCGACAGCCCCGGCGATCCCGATGGTCGATCCAAGCTTGCGGGCCATGGTCAAGCTCCGTTTCATTTCCTGACACTCCCACATATGCCCCGGTGTCACAGCAGGGATGATGCCAGACCAGGTGTGAAGATCATGGAACCGCGATTGCAGGTGGTCTGCTGAGCGCGCCACCATTCATCCGGTCAAGGTCCGCGAACCACGGACTGGCTCGGAGGTCGCGCAGATAAGCGCTGACAATCGCCGTGACCGCGCCTGGCGGTGCAAGCGTGACGGGCTGCGGTGTTGCGGCTGGACGGGTCTGGCCAGTGGTTGCTGTCAAGCCGGCTGGCGGATCGACTGGCGCGGATGCGGCATCCGGCCGGCCTGAAGCCACAGCCTGCCCAGTCGCCTCAGGGTCGGTCACGTCAGGGGCGGCTCGCTCAGGCGGGGCCGTATCGGACGTGGCGCGGCGCGATGCTGTTTCGATCTGCGCGAACGCAGCCTGCGCATGGCCCTTGTATACCATCTCGTCGAGATAGGCCCTGACCGGTTCGGCAGCGGGGGCCTGTGATCGCACGCTTTCGCTCATGGCATCGTGCAGCGTTTCGAGCCAGATCTTGTAGGACCGGCTCAATTCGCCCCTTTGCAGAAGACCGCGTGGCGGCTCGAAGCCGTCTGCTCCGGTCTTGGCGGCCACGGCCTGCGCCAGGGCAGGCTGGCTCTGCCAATACGGTGCGGGCAGGTCTGGACCGCTGGACGCCATCAATTCCTGGTCCAGGGCCAGCCTGTTGGCCACCCGGTTCCAGCCGACGATCGCGATCGCCCGGCTGCTCGGCCAGGCGGGCCCGCTGCTTGCTGCGTCTGCTGGCTCATCTGCCAGCTCGGCAAGATCGCGCGAGGCCGTGTCGTCGATCACGAGAACGGCGCGCTCGGGTCTGTCTTGCAGCCGGACCAGTTGTGCGGGCGTATCCCCGGCCTGCTCGAACGAACCCAGGACAGTGCCGGTCATCCCGTCGATGATGAAATGGGTGAAACAGCAGTGCATCCCGCCTGTCCAGCCATAGATCGCGAGGTCTCGCTTGCCATCCCCATTGACGTCAGCGGGTCGGGCTGTGGGCTGGAACTTCACGAACTGGCCGTCAT
>JALOSP010000058.1 GCA_025458365.1 Hyphomonadaceae bacterium | reverse complement strand
TCTGGGATGTGGTGAACACCAATATCGTCCACCACTCCAATCAGGCTCTGCGCGCCCACGTCATGTACAAGCGCGACAAGGATTATATCGTCAAGGACGACGAAGTGGTGCTGATTGACGAGTTTACCGGCCGCATGATGACCGGTCGGCGCCTGTCAGACGGCCTGCACCAGGCCATCGAGGCCAAGGAGGGCGTGGAAGTCCAGCCCGAAAACGCCACGCTCGCGTCGATCACGTTCCAGAACTATTTCCGGCTCTATGACAAGCTCGCTGGGATGACCGGGACGGCAGCCACCGAAGCGGCTGAATTCGAGAGCATTTACGGCCTGCAAGTCGTCGACATGCCGACCCACCGCCCGGTCCAGCGGATCGACGAGAATGACCTGGTGTTCCAGACCAAGGCGGGCAAGCACCGGGCCATTATCAAGGATATCAAGGCCACCCACGAGCGCGGCCAACCGATCCTGGTCGGTACGGCTTCGATCGAGCAATCCGAGACCATCGCTGAACTGCTGAAAGCCGAAGGCATTCCGCACAATGTGCTCAATGCCCGCCAGCATGAGCAGGAAGCCTTTATCGTGGCCGAGGCCGGGGTGCCTGGTGCGGTCACCATCGCCACCAACATGGCAGGGCGCGGCACAGACATCCAGCTGGGCGGCAATCTGGACATGCGGCTGGACCTCGTGGCGCAGCAGCGCGAAGCTGATGGCCTGCCACCGATGACCGCCGAGGAGCTGGCAGCACTGAAAACCGACCTGCTGGCCGATATCGAGGTCAAGAAGGCCAAGGCGCTGGAACTGGGCGGTCTCTATGTGCTTGGCACCGAGCGTCATGAAAGCCGCCGGATCGACAACCAGCTGCGTGGCCGCACCGGCCGTCAGGGCGACCCTGGCCGTTCGCGCTTCTATCTGTCATGCGAGGATGACCTCCTGCGGATCTTCGCCGGTGACCGGATGAAGGCGATCATGGCCGCCATGAAGGTCGATGAGGATGAGCCGATCGAAGAACGCATGATGACCAAGGCCATGGAAATCAGCCAGAAGCGGGTGGAAGCCCGCAACTTTGACATCCGCAAGAACCTGTTGAAGTATGACGACGTGATCAATGATCAGCGCAAGCAGATCTTTGAAGAGCGCAAGGATTTCATGCGTGCCGAGACGGTGGAAGAAACCGTGACCGAGATGCGCGATGAGACCATTGAGGCCCTGTGCGCGGACTTCATGCCGCCAAAGCTTCTCCCCGAACAATGGGATGGAGAGGGTCTGCAGTCGGCCGTGCGCGACATTCTCGGTTTGGAACTGCCGATCGTGGACTGGATCAACGAGGAAGGCGTCGATGACGCCGACATCACCACCAAGATCACCGAGGCCGCTGCCGCCCACTGGCAGGCCAAGCTGGATGACTTCGGCGCCGAACAGATGCGGATGGTGGAAAAGCAGGTGCTGCTGCAGAGCATCGACGCCAAATGGCGTGAGCATTTGCAGACCATCGACCATCTCCGCTCGGTGATCCATTTGCGTGGCTATGGCCAGCGTGACCCGCTGATCGAGTACAAGACCGAAGGGTTTACCCTGTTCGAGCAGATGCGGCGCGATTTGCGCGAGGAAGTCACCCGCTTCCTGATGAACGCCCGCCTGATGCGTCAGGCACCAGCCGAAATCCCGACGATCCCGTCAGGTTTTGCCCCGCAACTGGATGACTTTGGCGCGCTGTCGTCGGATGGTTTTGCCGCTGGCGACCCTTTTGCAGCACTGCACCTGCCGCCCGCCACCGGCCTGGACGAGATGGGCGATCTCGCCGACGATCTGGTGCCGTCACCGCTGGGGCCGATGCCACGCGCCTGGCTCGACACCCCGCGCAACGCCCCTTGCCCGTGCGGCAGCGGCAAGCGGTTCAAGAACTGCCATGGCGCAGTGGGTGCGCTGGCATAGAGGATCCGGTCTTGCCAGGCCCGGGCTCTGAGGCGACACTGACAGCCCAACCGGAGCCGCACCCATGGCCAGAGCAGGGCTGAAAACCAAACCGTCGGACGTCTCGCCCGATGACCTGATCGCGAAGGTCGATCACCCCGTGCGGCAGCGGGACGGACTTGCACTGCTGTCACTCTACCGCCGGATCACCGGGCTGGGGCCCAAGGTCTGGGGGTCCTCGATGATCGGGTTTGGCCGGTATGACTATGTCTATGACAGTGGCCATTCCGGCTCGATGATGGCTGCCGGCTTTGCACCGCGCAAGGCTGAAATGGTGATCTACAACCTGCCCGGTTACGACGGGCTGGAAGATCTGCTGACCCGGCTCGGTCCGCACCGGATCGGCAAATCCTGCCTCTATCTCAAGGACCTGTCGAAGATTGACATTGCAGTCCTGGAGGAACTGATCGCGTCGGGGTTCGCCGACATGCAGAAGCGGTACACGGTGCACCCTGCCTGACGGTCATCGCGTGTCTTAGCGACTGGCTTCGCTGGTCGCGCCCGCCTCGCTCGATCCCCCTGCCGCAGGGGTCGGGCTATTGGGCGGGCCCACATCGATGCCGGTCAGCTTCCAGCCCAGCCCGCGACGGCTGAACACCAGTGCAAAGGTCGCCTCGTGGCCATCTGGCCTGACCCGCAGCGTGTCGAGCCCCTGTCGTTCGATTGAAAACGACACCCCGTCATCCACCGAGCCTGATCCTTCCGCCGTGGTGGTTGTGATCGCAATGCCACCAACAGCGGCTGCGTCAGACCCCGCGAGGCCCATCATCGCGGCCATGCCCTCCGGGCTGATCATCTGGTCAACAACTGGATCGACCATTGCCATCGCCAGCAGGCCTGCACCACCGAGGATGCCCGTGTCGCTGCCACCAAAGCGGTCCTCGAAAGTGTCGCGGATGTCGCCACGCAGGTCTTCCCGCAGCGCCGGATAGTCCACGAATTGCGAAAGCTTGCTGGCATCGCGCTGTTCGAGCGCTGTCTGCATCGCGTTCAGTGTGTAGAGCGGTGCCCCGAACCACCAGCCCGCTCCGGCCGTCACCACCAAAGCCAACCCCACACCCGCAATCAATCCGCCTTTGACGGCCATCATCTCACCTGTTCAGCGCTTGTGCCCTTCTGACACTGCGCCTTTTTCGTCGAATAGGCTGTCCACACCACGAGGTCGGAGAAGGCAAGTCAATCGTGATGGTCGCTCGCGATTTGCGCCGACAGTTGCAGTCTTGCCACGATGACCGCCAGATACAGCCGCCAAGACCAGCAGGCCCGGGGCAGGGCCCCATCCGGGGGCAATTCCTCGAATGAAGAGCTTGCGGTCATGGCAGGCCCAGATTGGCTGCCATGACCGCTGGTGGTTCAGTTGTAGCCTGCCAGCCTCAGGAACCGGTCCTTCAGTTCGCGGTCGGTCTTGAAGACGCCGGTGAACTGGGTGGTGATCGTGGCGACATTCTTGTGATGCACGCCACGCGTGGTCATGCATTGGTGCTTGGCATCGATCAGCACAGCCACACCGGCCGGACGCAGGGCCTCGGTGATGCAGTCTGCGACCTGGGCGGTCATGGTTTCCTGGGTCTGCAGGCGCTTGCCGAAAATCTCCACCACGCGGGCGATCTTGGAGATCCCGACAACCCGGTTGGTCGGCATGTAGGCCACATGCGCCTTGCCCAGGATCGGCACCATGTGATGCTCGCAGTGGCTTTCCACGTCGATGTCACGCAGCATGACGATGTCGTCATAGCCCTGCACATCCTCGAACGTGCGTGAGAGTTCGGCCACCGGGTCCATCTCGTAACCGGCAAAAAACTCGCGATAGGCTTTGGCCACCCGTTTTGGCGTGTCGATCAGACCTTCGCGCGCAGGATCGTCACCCGCCCAGCGCAGCAGCGTGCGCACCGCGTCCATGGCTTCTTCCATGCTCGGCCGCACAAGTTCGGCCGGCGCGCGCAGCAGCGCCTTGTCGGTGATCGCATCCATGTTCATGTTCCCCTGTTTGAGGGGACGAGGGTCGAGCCGGAAACCCGGACTTAACGCCCGCCCTGTGATAATCGTGCCGGACTGCGCAGGCTTTTTGACTTGCCCGCCCGCCCGGTTGACGCGCATTAGGCGTCGGGAGGTGATTGAAGTCAAACCGTGTGCTTGGCTTCTGTCCATTTTACGTCGCCATCGCGACAAGGGATCACATGATGACTGACATCCGGCTTTACAATACTCTGTCGCGAGGAAAGGCCGCTTTTGTGCCTGCCGACCCGTCCCGCGTGACAATGTATGTGTGCGGACCGACGGTCTACAATTATGCCCATATCGGCAATGCCCGCCCTGTGGTCGTGTTTGACAGCTTGTTCCGGCTTTTGCGGTCGGTCTACGGCGAGCAGCACGTGATCTACGCCCGCAACATCACCGACGTGGATGACAAGATCAACGCCGCCGCCGCTGCTGCGGGAACCAGTATCGGCGTGATCACGACCCGCTTTGCCGATCAGTACCGGGCCGATATGGCCATGCTGGGTGCGCTACCCCCGACACTGGAACCCACCGTCACCGGCCACATGGGCGACATCATCACCATGGTGGCCCGTCTGATCGAGCTCGGCCACGCTTACACCACCGCTGACGGGGTCTATTTCCACGTGCCGTCTATGCCGGACTACGGCAAACTGTCAGGCCGCAACCTTGAAGATAACGAGGCAGGTGCGCGGATCGCGGTGGACGAGACCAAGAAGCATCCCGCCGATTTTGCCTTGTGGAAAGCGGCCAAGCCGGGCGAGCCGCAATGGGAGGCCCCATTCGGCGCGGGCCGTCCGGGCTGGCATATCGAGTGCTCGGCGATGATTGCGGCACAATTGGGCGAGACCATCGACATCCATGGCGGCGGCCACGACCTGATCTTCCCGCACCACGAGAACGAAATCGCCCAATCGACCTGCACCCATCACGGTGCACCGCTCGCCCGGGTCTGGATGCACAATGGCTTCCTGACCATGGATGCCGAGAAAATGTCGAAGTCCTTGGGCAATGTGGCGCTGGTGCATGAATTGGTGGCCCATTATCCCGGCGAAGTTCTGCGGCTGGCCCTGCTGTCGGCGCATTATCGTGCGCCGCTCGACTGGACCGATGACCTGTTGGAGCAGTCGCGCAAGACGCTCGACCGGCTGTATCGGGCGCTGGCGTCGGTGAGCGATGTGGCAGCTGAGCCGGTGATCCCGCAGGTGGTGCTCGATGCGCTGGCCGATGATCTGAACACGCCCAAGGCACTGGCCGAGCTGTCAGGGCTGGCAAGGGCGGTGAACACCGCAGACACCGATGGCGAGAAGTCTGCCGCGAAGGCAGCATTGCTGGGCGCCGGCAGTCTGCTTGGTATCCTGGGGCAGGATCCTGCCGAATGGTTGGGGGCCACCCGAGACGGGGCCGAGGGCGAAACAGCCGAGATCGATGCGCTGGTGGCTGCGCGCACCGCCGCCCGCGCGGCGCGCAATTGGGACGAGGCCGACCGGCTGCGTGACGAACTGGCTGCCCGCGGCATCGAAGTCACCGATACGCGCGACGGCGCCAGCTGGCGGCGGGTGGCATGAGCGTGCGTGCAGGGCTTGCGATCACGCTCGCATTGGCAACGGGCCTTGCGAGCGGTTGTGGCAACCGGCAGGCCGATGAGGAGCAGGCGCTGAAGGATGCGACCGACGCCCTGTTCGACACTGACAAGGCCGCGACCGAGGCGCTGCGCAAGCAACTGGCCACCCGGTTTGGAACCGGCGCTGACACCGAGGCCATCGAAAAAGCCCTGGCTGGCGAGGGCTATGACTGCCAGCCGGACCCCGGCGCGCCAGCTGAGCGCGCCTGCCTGCGAGAGGTGCCGCGCGGTGACTGTACCGAGATGACGATTGCCCGGATCAAGCCGTGGCGCCCCGAGGGCGCGCAGGTGATCGTCGTGTGTGAAAAGGGCTGAGACCAGACGGCTCAAACGGCAAGCGCATCGAGCGTCCACAAATACTGGGCCGCATAGGCCCGCCAGGGCCGCCAGGCTTGCGAGCGGGCCTCCAGCGCCGCCGCATCGGGCCGGTTGCCATCGCCATCAGCCAGCACCCGTTGCAAGGCCACGTCGCCAGACGCAAAGCCGTCGGGATCGCCCAGGGCACGCACGGCGATATAGTCTGCAGTCCACGGCCCGATGCCGGGCAGTGCCACCAGCCGGGCACGGACGGTGTCAGGCTCGCCATCCAGCAGATCGGGCGTGTCGGCGCACAGCCGCGCGAAGCCCTGCAAGGCTGCAATCCGGGCGCGGGGCATTTTCATCCCCGAGAGGTCAGCTGCTGCGACTGTTGCCGCGTCTGGTGAGGAACGGCTCAGCGCGGGCGGGGCTGTCGTATCGCCCGCACACAGGCCCACGAGTTGGCCAAACAGGCCAACGGCTGCGCCCACGGTCACCTGTTGGCCCAGAATGGCGCGCAGACCGGTTTCAAACGGATCGAATGCACCGGGCACCCGCAAGCCCGGCCGGGCCTCGACCAGTGCTGCCAGCATCGGGTCACGGTTCAGGCTGGCGGCAATCGCCAGCGGGTCGGCATCGCAATCAAACTGGCGTCGGATCCGGGCAATCAGCGCAGGCAGGACAGACAGGGTCGATGTTTCGACGGTCAGACGCAAGGCGGCATCCGAGGCGCGTGAGACCGTAAGGCGCCCCATGACGCCATGGACGCAAAACGTGCGCTGGTAGCTGTCGGCGTCCACCGCTTCCACACCTGCAATCGCCCGCAGCCGCCAGAAAGCCAGCATCGCAGCCCAGTCGTAAGGCGGGCGCACCGTGAGGTTCAGCGTGATCGTGCCGCCGTGGGCGGGCCGGTCGGCCTGCATGGCGGCGCGCAGTACCCGGGGCGGCTGGGCAAACACACTGGCAAACAGCTCGTTGAACCGGCGCAACGAGCCGAACCCGGCTGCAAACGCGATGTCTGTCACCGGCAGGTCGGTTTCGTGCAGCAGGTGCTTGGCGATCAACAGGCGCCGGGTCTGGGCCACCGCCACCGGGCTTGCGCCCAGATGCTGCTGGAACAGGCGGCCTAGCTGGCGCGCACCCAGCCCCAGCCTGCCTGCCAGCATGTCCACGCTGCCGTGATCGAGCGCACCTTCATCGATCAGCCGCATGGCCCGACGCACCGCGGCGCCGGTGCCCGCCCAGGCTGGGGTGCCTGGTGCTGTCTCCGGCCTGCACCGCAGGCAAGGCCGCAAACCTGCCGACTGGGCGGCAGCGGCACTTGGGTAGAAGGTGATGTTCTCGCGCTTGGGCGTGCGGGCCGGGCACACCGGGCGGCAATAGATGCCCGTGGTTCGCACGCCCACAAAAAACCGCCCGTCATGGCGCCGGTCACGGGCGGTCAGTGCGGCATAGCACAGATCGGGGTCAAGGCTGGTCATGGATCGGCTTCTGGCGCAGGGCAG
>JALOSP010000421.1 GCA_025458365.1 Hyphomonadaceae bacterium | reverse complement strand
GTCCGGCAGTTTGTGGATGTCGCCATCAACTTCGATCAGGGTCTTGATCGCATGGCAGCCAAAGTCGAACACAAGCCCGCCGACGACGACCTGCCTGCGCCAGTGGCTGCCCTCTGGCGGGTATCGCCGCAGGAGTTTCCAGAACAGGGTCTCGGCTTTGGTTGGCGTGGCGCGCAATTGTTTTGCGCGGGACTCTGCAGCTCCCCTTCCCCCTTGTGCCACGGCAATCGCTTGTGTTGGCGCAGCAACGGAAAGCCCTTCCCCCTTGTGGGGAAGGGTTGGGATGGGGGGCGGTGAGGCAAGCGCAGAATTCGACGAGTATGTACTGTCGTCGAGAACCCCCATCTCCCAGCCTCTTCCCCACAAGGGGGAAGAGGAGCCAGACCGCGCATGCCCAGACACATGCGATTGGCATGCCCCAAGTATGGGAGAGGCTTTAGGTTCATCCCCACTCACGCTGCCGCCCCTGTCTGCGCCCACAGCACGGCGCAGCCCTTGGCCTGGTCGCGGACACGGGCAATGTAGCTCTGCCGCTCGGTGGGGCTGATCACGCCGCGCGCGTCGAGCAGGTTGAACAGATGGGAGCATTTGAGCGCCCAGTCGAAGGCGGGCAGCGGCAGTGCTGCGTCGCGCAGGGCCGTGCACTGGGCTTCGGCGTCTTCAAACCAGCGCTTCAGCATGGCCGCATCGGAGTGTTCGAAGTTGAAGGCGCTCTGTTGGCGCTCGTTCTCCAGGAACACGTCGCCGTAACTGACGCCGCTGCCGTTGAAATCGATGTCATACACATTCTCGACGCCCTGCACATACATGGTGAGCCGCTCCAGCCCATAGGTCAGCTCGCCCGACACC
Source organism: Hyphomonadaceae bacterium (assembly GCA_025458365.1). Taxonomy (GTDB): domain Bacteria; phylum Pseudomonadota; class Alphaproteobacteria; order Caulobacterales; family Aquidulcibacteraceae; genus JALOSP01. Next base: position 2,125 of record JALOSP010000421.1, on the reverse strand, counting down.
GGCTTGCAATCGAGACCGCCGACCTGCTGGAAATAGGTGAACTGGCTGACTTCCATCCCGTCACACCAGACTTCCCAGCCCAGCCCCCAGGCGCCGACCGTCGGGTTTTCCCAATCGTCCTCCACGAAGCGCAGATCATGCAAGGTGGGGTCGATCCCGATCTCGTAGAGCGAGTTCAGATAGAGTTGCTGCAAGTCGGGCGGATTGGGTTTCAGGATCACCTGATACTGGTAATAATGGCCCAGCCGGTTGGGGTTTTCGCCATAGCGGCCATCACCGGGGCGGCGCGAAGGCTGCACATAGGCTGCCCGCCACGGTTTGGGGCCGAGCGAGCGCAGTGTCGTTGCCGGGTGCAGCGTCCCCGCGCCAACTTCAGTGTCATAGGGCTGAAGGATCACGCACCCCTGGCGTGCCCAATAGTCCGACAGGGTCAGGATGATGTCCTGAAAGCTGGGCACCCGGCCAGCGGCGCGGGCGCGGCCACAGGCGGTGGACAGGTTGGGATCAGGGGTGTTTGCAGCGTCGGTCATGCGCGGGTGCATAAGCAGGCCGCAAGGCGCTCACAACCCCTGCCCGTCATCAACCTGCACAATCGAACCGGTGGCATAGCGTCCACCGGGCCCGACCAGCCAGAGCAGAGAGCCGTCCAGCGCATCACTCTCCATCACCCTGCGGCGCGGCATGGCCTTGATCATCTTCTCACCCAGCGGGCTCTCCAGCAGGTCTTCGTTGAGTTCGGTCACGATATAGCCGGGGCAGATCGCATTCACATTGATCCCATAGCGCGCCCACTCGCGCGCTAGTGACTTGGCCATCATCACCACAGCAGCCTTGGACACCGAATACGCCGTCGCACCCGGCAATTGGCGCAGGCCAGCGATCGAGGCGATCAGCACGATGCGGCCTTCGATCCCTTTGGCGATCATCCGGCGCGCAGCCTCCCGCGCGGTCGAAGTCATCGGCACTGATGTCAGTGGCCAGGCCGTCGCGGCTCATCCCTGCATTGGCGATCACGATGGTTGGTGTGCCCAGAGCCGCTTCGATGGCATCGAAGCCTGCGATGATGCTGGCTTCGCTGGTGACATCCATGGCGGTGGCGACCGCGCTGCCACGCAATTCTGTGGCCAGCGCCTGCATCCGGTCAATCCGGCGCGCAGCCAGCCCGACGTTTGCGCCATGGTCCGCCAGCGTCTTGGCAAACTGCACACCCAGCCCGCTGGATGCCCCGGTGACCAGCGCAACCTGCCCGGCGAGCATCGCAGCAGCAGTCCCGCCTGCGCCCGCATTAACCGGTGATTCATGATTCGCGCTGGAAACGGGTTTGGTATCTGTCATGCTGGCGTGTCCCCTGTCGAGATCGGCACATAGGCCACCCCGCCCACACAGGAAAGCTGCCGTGATGTCAAAGCCACAAGTCCTTGTGCTCGCCGGTGATGATGCCGCCGATGCCATCATGGCCGCAGGCTTCGATCTGGCAGGCAACGATAGCGCGCCACGCCAGACGGCTGCGGTGATCCTCGATGCACGTGGCGAAAACCGGTTGCGGGCCATTGCGCTGCGCCAATCGCTGGCATCCGCACTGGGGCCGCGCGCAGGCCTGTTCTTTGCCTGGACCGATCCGGGCAGTGACCATGGGCTTGACGGGTTCGACGGAGCCTTTCCGGCCGACACCCCGCCGCCCTTCATAGCCGCACGCCTTGGTTCTGCCCTGCGTATTGCCGTCATGGCCGATGAAGCCCGGTTGCGGTTTGAATCGCTGGCCCGGTTTGGCGGGGCGGCACGCGCGCCCCAGCATGTGCGCAACGACCCGGTCAGAGTGCTGGTCTATGGCCTGCCGGGGCCGCACCAATTGGCGGTCAGCAGCATTCTCGACACGCTCGCAGTCGACAGCTTTGCCGCCATGACCTCATTCACTGCTTTCGACTATCTGCACGAAGGCGGGTTCGACGCCGTCCTGATGGTGGCCAATGATGATTCAGCCGGGGCCAAGGCGTTTGCCTCGGCCATGCGGCGCAACACGAGGCTGTTCCATATTCCGCTGCTGGTCATGGCAGGCCCCGATTTTGGCGACACCGATCCGGTGCTCGAGCGCGGCGCCAGCGACGTGGTGATTGCGGGCGCCGAT
>JALOSP010000057.1 GCA_025458365.1 Hyphomonadaceae bacterium | reverse complement strand
CAATGCGGCTATGCAGATGGTCCGCGCACCCAAGCAGTTTGACGTGCTGCTGACCGACAATCTGTTTGGCGACGTCTTGAGCGATCTTGCTGCTGCCTGCACCGGTTCGATCGGGCTGCTTCCATCCGCAGCCCTGGGCGCGCCGGGCAAGCCGGGGCTTTATGAGCCGATCCATGGGTCAGCTCCGGACATTGCGGGGCAGGGGATCGCCAATCCGATTGCCGCGATCCTGTCACTGGAGATGGCACTGCGACTTTCCCTTGATGAAAGCGCTGCAGCCGACCGTTTGCGGTCGGCCGTCATTGCAGCGATTGAAGGCGGAGCACGCACACGCGATCTGGGCGGCGATCTTCCAACCCAAGCCATGGGTGATGCGGTGCTTGAGGCCTTGACAGCTCGCTGACGCCCTCTCGTGCGCGTCTCGTTTCCACGAAAACGCATTCGCACACCAGACTCCTGATTTTGAGCAGATTTCATGTGTTCAGACGATCCCGTCTGCACGAATCTTGCTCTGGCGTCTGACAGGCAGAAGTGGACACCGCTTTCACTGCCCGACAGACGCTCCCCCTCTGATCTTGAGTGTGTCTGAACCCCAAGATCTCATGTGGATCAGACACGCCCTACCGCCGCTGAACACCGGCCCGACGGGCAATTTTCAGGATCATATCACTGACAAGTGTCTCTGCCGGGGCACCGCCCGTCTTTGTGCGGCTGTCGAGCTCGACCGCTGCTGCCAGAACACCATCAAGCAGGGCAGGGGTCCATATCCCGATCTGAGCGGCAATCTCGTTCTGTCGTTTAAAGAAAATGTTGTACTGTCGGTCCTTGACCAACTCCGAGGCCCGCTCGCCACCATCGAAGGCCAGCCTCAACTGCATCAGCAATCTGATCCGCCGGAGCAGGGCGTTGACAGTCTGGACCGGGTTGGCACCTGCCGCTGTCGCTTGCGACAGCCGGTTCAGCGCCAACAAGGGATCGCCCCCAAACGCGGCATGGACTGCGTCATCCACCACAGCCTCCCGGCCACCAGACCCGACAGCCGCCACTGCGGCAAGCCCGATCTCGTTTCCCTTGCCAGCAAATGTCGCCAGTTTGGTGACTTCTGCTGCGACCGAGTCGAGATCCTGCGCTACCGCGTCCAGCACAGCCGCCAGCGCATCCGCGTGCAGCCCGGCGCCGCACTCCTTGGCAACCCGCCGGGCTTCAGCTGCAAGCTCTTCCCGGCTGGCATCATAACTCTGCAGAGACCATGCCCATGGATGGGCCTCGAACGCCTTTCGAAGCTTGGACGCCTTGGCCAGCTCACCTGCCACCACAACAAGGCCGGGCCCGTCGCTGCCCCCTTTGGGCAATGTGCCGAGGCTCTCCAGAATCAGCCCGCCAGCGGCCTCGCCAGTAACACGCAAGCGGACCAGCGACGTTTCGCCAAACAGCGACGGCCCGCCAAGATACCCCGCCAGCGCAGCGGGATCTGCCTTCAAATCCGCCTCATCCATCCGCTGCACTGACAGTCGAGGCGCCTTCTTCAGCAGGGACGCCTGAACCTGATCGGCCTGCTGACGGACCAAGCCGTGATCGGGTCCGGACACAAGGCAGGCAAATGGGGCAGCAGGATCACGTGCGGCACGAGCCGCTGCGGTTCCGGCAAACTTCACCGGGCACTCCGCTTGGCCCGAAGATCGGCCCAGACAGCCCGGGCAATCGCCCCGGCCAACCGCTCTTCGGCATCAGCCTGCAGGATAACACCGCCATAAGCCGCATCCCGGCTGTCAAAGCCTGTATCGACTGTCACTAACCCGGTCAGTGGCTCGCCAGACGTTTCAAGTCGCCAGGCTGCTGTGACATTCAACAAGGTGCGGTCGGAAAAACTGTCTGTGCGCGTGCTGGCATCACGGAACGTGCTGGTCAGTCGCACAGTCAAAACCGGCACCTCCGGCGCACGCTGCTCCAACAACGACAGTCGCAACAGTTCATTACGCACAAAGTAGCCGGTCCGCCCCTCGATCTCGGGGACTGATACCTGACCAATGCCAACGCCTGAGGCCGAATAGACAGGTTGGAAACCGCAGCCGGCCACGAGCCCGAGCGCCACAAGCCCAAGCCAGACCCGTCGGGACGGCGCCCGGATCATCCCGCCACCACGATGTTGACGATCCGGCCCGGCACGAGGATCACTTTCCTGATCTCGCGGCCTTCGAGAAAGGGGCTGACACTGTCCAGAGCAAGGGCTTGGGCTTCGACAGCCTCTGGCGCCAGAACCTTGGCCACTGTCAACTCACCGCGCCGCTTGCCATTGACCTGGACCGCGAGGGTCACACTGTCGCTCGCCAGCAATGCCGGATCGGCCACAGGCCAGCCAGCCTTGATCAGGAACCCTTCGCCACCCAGAACCTGCCAGCACTCCTCGGCGAGGTGTGGCGTGAATGGCTGCAGCAGGCGCACCAGCACATCCAGCGCCTCGCCCAGCGCATCGCGCATCCCCGGCGCTGTGCGATCAGCGCGGCGCAAAGCCCCGACGAACTCATGCAAGGCGGCAATCGCGGTATTGAACCGGAAGCCGTCGATCCCCGCGGTCACTGATGCGATGGTCTTGTGTGTCACCCGACGCAGCTCAAGAGCAGGCCCATTGGTGGTCTCTGTCACCAACGTCGCACTCGCGCGCGATTCGTTTCCATGGAAACGAAGTTGCGCACTCAACTCCTGAATTTGATCAAATGGCTTCTGTTTTGATGATTCCATCAAAACGCCATTTGATCCGGGGCCGATGTCTTTGACCAGCGCCCAGACCCGCTGGACAAAGCGCCAGGCACCTTCAGCGCCCGCCTCGCTCCATTCGACGTCACGTTCCGGTGGTGAATCCGACAACACGAACAGGCGCGCCACATCGGCCCCGTAGGTCTCGATGATTTCCGTCGGATCCACTGTATTGCGGACGGATTTGGACATCTTCTCGCTCGGCCCAACCGTCACAGTCTGACCAGTTGCGATTTCGACCACAATACCGTCGCGAGTCTCGACTTCGACAGGATTGAGCCAGCGCCCGTCGTTCGACTTGAACGTCGCATGGGTGACCATGCCCTGGGTAAACAGGTGGGCGAAGGGTTCATCCAGCCCGACATGGCCGGTCTGGCGCATGGCACGCGCAAACGCTCGCGAGTACAGCAGATGCAGAACCGCGTGTTCAACCCCGCCGATATAATGATCAACCGGCAACCAGTGGGCTACAGCTGCCGCGTCGGTCGGCCGATCATCGGGCTGGCCACAGAACCGTGCCCAATACCAGCTCGAGTCCACGAATGTATCCAGTGTGTCAGTCTCACGCCGGGCAGGCTTTCCGCACTTGGGGCAATCGACATGTTTCCAGGTCGGATGCCGGTCCAGCGGGTTGCCTGGTACATCGAAGGTCACGTCCGCCGGCAATTCGACCGGCAACTGGCTGGCTGGCACTGGCACCGCGCCGCAATCGTCACAATGGATCACCGGGATGGGACAGCCCCAGTAGCGCTGTCGCGACATGCCCCAGTCCCGCAGCCGGTAATTCACCCGCCGCTCACCAGCCCCGACAGCCTCCATGCGGGCGATGGCAGCCTCTTTGGCCTCATCGATGCCCAGACCGTCCAGAAACCCGGAGTTGGCAAGGACACCCGGTCCTGTATAGGCCTCGTCGCCAACCTCGAACGTGCCCGCATCTATGCCCTCTGGCACAACAACCGGCAGCACGGGCAAGCCGTACTTCCGGGCAAAATCGAGATCACGCTGATCATGGGCAGGGCATCCGAAAATGGCCCCGGTGCCATAGTCCATCAACACGAAGTTGGCGATCCAGACAGGCAGGGTGCGATCCGGGTCAAAGGGGTGAACCACACGCAAGCCTGTATCGATCCCGCGCTTCTCCTGGGTCTCGATGGCCGCTTCGGACGTTCCGCTACGCTGGCACTCGGCAATGAAGGCGGCGGTCTCCGGTTTGGCACCAGCCAGCGCCCGCGCCAGAGGATGGTCAGGCGAAATCGCTGCAAAGGCAGCGCCAAACAGAGTGTCAGGACGCGTGGTATAGACGTCGAGGACCCCGACCCCGTCCGGGGCTGGAGTTGCCGCATCAAGCTTGAACCGGAACTGCAGACCCGAAGACCGGCCGATCCAGTTCGCTTGCATGATCCGGACCTTTTCCGGCCAGTGCTCCAGCGCTTGCACCGCATCGGTCAGATCGCCAGCGAAGGCCGTCGTGCGGAACACCCATTGCTCAAGCTCGCGCCGCTCAATCAGGGCCTTGGACCGCCAGCCGCGCCCATCGACCACTTGCTCATTTGCCAGCACGGTGTGTTCGACCGGATCCCAGTTCACCATCTGCTTGCGGCGGTAGATCAGATCAGCCGCCCACATTTGCTGGAACATGGCCTGCTGGTGCTTGAAGTATCCCGGCTCGCAAGTGGCAAACTCGCGCGTCCAGTCGAGCGCGAACCCCAAAAGCTTGATCTGCTCGCGCATGGCATCGATGTTGGCGAGCGTCCAGTCACGCGGGTGGGCTCCGCGCTCGAACGCCGCATTCTCCGCAGGCAGACCGAACGCATCCCACCCCATGGGGTGGAGCACCTGATCGCCCCCGGCGCGCCTGCGCCGGGCGATGACGTCGCCCATCGAGTAGTTCCGCACGTGGCCCATGTGAATTCGGCCGGACGGATAGGGAAACATCTCCAGCACGTAGCATTTCTTGCGGTCAGGGTCCGGCTGGCCCGCTTCGAACAGACGCGCCTCATCCCAACGCCCGCGCTGGCGCTGTTCGACTTCCCGATGATTGTATCGTTCTGCCACGTGGCTCCGGCCTTTTTTACCGGCCGCCTTCCATATCTGCGATCCGCAATTGCCGAGCCTTGGTCAGGATGGCGTTCTCGATCTGCAAGGTTGTGTCGGGGTCGACCGAAGCATCCAGCCAATTGCCGTCGCTCTGACGGGTCTGCCGGAAGACCTGAACCGCAATCCCGTCAGCCCGCAGCCGTGTGTCGAGCACATAGACCTGGATCTTGAACCGTTCTGTCGGCCGCTCGGGCGATGCATGCCAGTCGGTCACATAGGTGCCACCAAATGGATCGGCATCTGCCAGCGGCATGAACCGCAAGGTATCGAGCGTGGCCCGCCACAGGTACTCGTTCACGCCTGCGGCTTGCACTTCCCGTTGCTGGGGCGCTTTGGGCAGCAGACTGCAACCGCCCGCAAGACCGGTTGCCGCGATTGATACCGCCATCACTAGCGCTGAAATGCGCATCCGCTTACTCCGCTTCACGTCCCCAACCTGGTTCCGCTTGCCAGAGGGATGCCACCAAGGTCAATGGCGCCCCGCAGAAAACCCTCCGCCGACCTGATCGAGCCTGCGTCCGCCTGTGACATCGGCGCAACGCCGGTCAACCTTTTTCCACATTACAGGCCGTTCACCTGAAATGCGCCTGTCTGCCATATTGCCGCCGCATCGGCCACGCAGTATCGAATGTGAGAGGGACTCTCAGGGTTGAAGACGTGACGGTATTTGTTCGCAAGCAGGTCAGGCTGGTGGGTGCTGGATTGGCAGTGTCCCTGACACTGATCGGTTCTGGCGCTTTTGCGCAGACCGCTGGAGGCAATACAGGTGCAACCAACGCCGGGGTCAGCGCACCGTGGTATGAGCGCTTCACCTTCGGATCAGAAGCTTCGCAATCAGCTGTTCCCAGAGCCGCACCGCGTTCTGAAGTGCGCGTGAGCCCACGCAGCCGATGGGGTGTCTCGTTCGGGGTGCGCGAAGAGCCATCCAGCACGGCAAGCCGCGGTCGTGAACGCGCGCGGACCGACACCAGCGCGGGTGCGTTCTACGAGCTGTCACCGAGCGTGCGGGTTGGCGGTCAGGTCGTCGTACCGAATGACGCCGAAAACGCGGCCTGGCGGAACACCGAGCCGCGCCGCCGCCAGCCCGGCCTGAAAGTCGAGAGTGCGTTCCGGTTCTGAGAACGCCGCTCGGCTGTTTCCTATCCCCCCATGGCGCAGCGCATGTAATCCCTGGGCTGTGCGCCATCCCATGAAATCGCAAAAGCATCAGTACCTTTTGGATGAATGGACAAGACAAATGGGATGCCCGCACCATTGACTGCGCCAATCTCGTAAGTCTGTCCGTCCACAACGATGGACTTCACCTCGTGGGTCTCGACGCCGCTGGGGCGAAGACTGTCGAGCCAGGTCCGCTTGCTGGCGGCGCTGTAGCGGAACACATAACCTTGTTGCATCGCATCGGCATCGCAGGAGAGCGCCACTCCCTCGGCTGGCTGGCCGAGGAAGGCGACGCCACGATCCGTATTCGAAAACAGGAACAGCCGGTCTGCCGGGGCCAGCGCCCTGACCGGATCGCCACCGGCACCACCACATGCACCGGCAAGGCCCACAAAAGCGCCTGCGATGAAAGCATGTTTCAAACCCGCCATCGGCAAGTCTCCCACACAACCGGACCCCAGATCCGGTCGGGCAGAGTCTCACCAACCGGTTAATGTCAGGTGTTCATCGACCCGAAGAAATCGTCGTTGGTCTTGGTTTGCCGCAGCTTGTCGAGCAGGAACTCCATCGCGTCCATCGTCCCCATCGGGTTCAGAATGCGCCGCAGCACATACATCTTGGGCAGATGCTCCTTCGGGACCAGAAGTTCTTCCTTGCGGGTGCCAGACTTGATGACATCGATGGCCGGGAACACCCGCTTGTCGGAGACCTTGCGGTCCAGCACGATTTCGCTGTTGCCGGTGCCCTTGAATTCTTCGAAGATCACTTCGTCCATCCGCGAGCCGGTATCAATCAACGCCGTCGCAATGATGGTCAGCGAGCCGCCTTCTTCCAGGTTCCGCGCCGCACCGAAGAAGCGCTTGGGGCGTTGCAGGGCGTTGGAATCAACACCGCCGGTCAGCACCTTGCCTGAAGAAGGAACCACAGTGTTGAAAGCGCGGCCCAGACGGGTGATCGAGTCCAGCAGGATCACGACATCGCGGCCATGTTCGGCAAGACGCTTGGCCTTTTCGATGACCATTTCGGCCACGGCGACGTGGCGGGTCGGCGGTTCGTCGAACGTGGAGGCAATGACTTCACCCTTCACCGAACGACGCATGTCTGTCACTTCTTCCGGCCTTTCGTCGATCAGCAACACGATCAGATAGACTTCGGGGTGATTGACCTCGATCGACTTGGCGATGTTCTGCAACAGAACGGTCTTGCCGGTCCGGGGCGGGGCGACGATCAAGGCGCGCTGGCCCTTGCCGATCGGCGCCACGATATCGATGACCCGACCGGAGCGGTCGCGGACTGTGGGGTCCGGCAGCTCCATGTGCAGCCGCTCTTGTGGATACAACGGCGTCATATTGTCGAAGTTGATCTTGTGCTTCGACATGTCCGGGTCGCGGAAATTGATCGCCTCGACCTTGTTC
>JALOSP010000056.1 GCA_025458365.1 Hyphomonadaceae bacterium | reverse complement strand
GAAAACAGAACCGACTTGATATAGTCGTGGAACAGCACGCCCATGACGGCCGCCGGCAGGAAGGCCACGATGACTGCAAGCGCAAACCTTCGGGCCTCGGCGCGTGTCGGAAGGCTCGTGGTCACGTCCCAGATCTTGGCGGCATAGACCACGCAAATCGCCAGCACGGCCCCGAGCTGGATCATCACCTTGAACGGCTCGGGCGTTTCGGCCCCCATCAGCCGCTCGACAATGATCAGGTGGCCGGTCGAAGAAACCGGCAGAAACTCGGTCAGACCCTCGATGATCCCCAGGATCGCCGCGTTGATATGCTCGCTCAGGACAGACATGACAGACCAGATGCCGGAAAGTGGGGCCTGCAGGTGCAGACACGATGCGGCGCCTCTTTGGCACGAAGCGGGCAAACCGGCCAAGTCGAAGCCGCAGCCGGACAAATCACAGGATCAATGAGATTTGAGAAGCAATATCTCGATGCCGACCAAAGATTTCGTGGCAGGCGCTGAAACGAGACGCTTCGTCGTGTTATATAGTTGTGATTTAATATGTAAGTCTGTCGCATCCCATCTTGGCCGGGTTTCGCACATCCTGTAAGGCGCGTTCGCGTGAAACTTTGCAGAGCCTTGGTCTGGTTGACCGGGCGGGACACGGGGTCGATGGCCGAACGTTTGCTCAAATTTGTCTCTTTGGCCCCCGCCATGCCCGACAAGCGTCCGGCCGATGAACGGCGCGTGGACTTCCACGAGATTTACAGGGACTTCATCGAGGAAAAGGCGGCCCAGCAGGCGTCGCGCTGCTCCCAATGTGGCGTGCCCTTCTGCCAGAGCGGCTGCCCGCTGCAGAACAATATTCCCGACTGGCTGAAACTGACCGCAGAGGGGCGCCTGGAAGAGGCGTATCAGGTGTCGTCGGCCACCAATTCCATGCCGGAAATCTGTGGCCGCATCTGCCCGCAGGACCGGCTCTGCGAAGCGGTCTGCGTGATCGAGCAATCCGGTCATGGCGCCGTGACCATCGGCGCGGTGGAGCGCTATATCACCGAGACCGCATGGGACAACGGCTGGATCGAGCCGTTAAGGCCGCCGCGCGAGCGGGTCCAGAGCATTGGCATCATCGGGGCAGGCCCCGCCGGGCTTGCCGCTGCCGAGGCCTTGCGCGAACTGGGCTACAAGATCACGGTCTATGACCGTTATGACCGGGCCGGTGGCCTTCTGATGTATGGCATCCCCGGCTTCAAGCTCGAGAAAGAGGTGGTCGAGCGCCGCACGCAGCGGCTGGCCGACAGCGCGATCGACTTCCGGCTGAATTGCGAGATCGGCAAGGATGTCAGCTTCACCGACCTGCGCGGCGCCCATGATGCGGTGCTGGTCGCCACCGGGGTGTACAAGGCGCGCGCCTTGAAAGTTCCAGGCATCGGGGCTGAAGGTGTCGTGGCCGCACTGGACTATCTGACCGCGTCAAACCGCATGGGGCTGGGTGACAGTGTGCCGGGCTTTGCCGATGGAAGCTTGAATGCCGCGGGCAAGAATGTGGTGGTGATCGGTGGTGGCGACACCGCGATGGATTGCGTGCGCACTGCTGTGCGTCAGGGTGCAGCCTCGGTGCGTTGCCTTTACCGGCGCGACCGGGCCAACATGCCCGGCTCTGCGCGGGAAGTGGCCAATGCCGAAGATGAAGGCGTGGTCTTCGAATGGCTGGCCGCGCCGAAGGCCGTCATCACGCGGGGCGACAAGGCGACAGCGGTGCGGGCCAGCCGGATGAAGCTGGGCGAGCCTGACGCATCGGGACGTCAGGCGCCAGAAGCGCTGGCCGACAGCGATTTCGATCTGCCGGCTGACATGGTAATCACAGCTCTCGGCTTTGACCCCGAAGACCTGCCAGTGATGTTTGGCGAACCTGCGCTGAAGGTCAGTCGCTGGGGCACGATCAGTGCCGATCCGGTGACATTCGAGACCGCCATCCCCGGCGTCTATGCGGCAGGCGATATCGTGCGCGGCGCCAGCCTCGTTGTCTGGGCGATCCGCGAGGGCCGCGATGCGGCAGCCCATATCCACAAGACCCTGCAAGCCCGGGCCAGCGCCCGGATTGCAGCGGAGTAGTTTTCCTCCCCCGCCCTGCGGGGGAGGTGCCCGAAGGGCGGAGGGGGCCTGCCCTCCACGCCAAACCGATCCCCCGGCGGAGATAGCCCCCTCCGTCACTGCGTGACACCTCCCCCATCCGCTTCGCAGACGGGGGAGGAGTTAGAGGCAAAAAGACCATGACGACCGACACCGAACGCTATCTCGCCAACCGCTCCACCCTGATCGAGGCCGGCGCCTACGATCCGGCCTTTGAGCACGACAATTGCGGCGTGGGCCTTGTGGCCTCACTCGATGCCGCGCCACGGCGCGAGATCGTGACCATGGCGATCAAGGCGTTGAAGAACGTCTGGCACCGGGGCGCGGTGGATGCCGACGGCAAAACCGGCGACGGGGCTGGCATCCGGCTCGACGTGCCGCAGGGCTTCTTTGCCGAGCATGTGAAGCTGACCGGCCACGTCCCGCGTGAGGCACCGATCTGCGTCGGCATGATCTTCCTGCCACGCACCGACTTTGGTGCCCAGGAGCGGGCGCGCACCAAGGTGGAGCAGGAAATCCTGCGCGCGGGCTTCTACATCTATGGCTGGCGTCAGGTGCCGGTGGATGTGTCGGTGATCGGCCAGAAGGCCAATGACACAAGGCCGGAGATCGAACAGATCCTGTTCTGCGACGCGCGTGGCCGCAATGACGAGGAACTTGAGCGGCAATTGTTCCTGACCCGGCGCCGGATCGAGAAGGCGGCGCTGGCGGGCAATCTGCTGGACTTCTACATCTGCTCCTTCTCGTCGAAGTCGGTGATCTACAAGGGCATGTTCCTGGCCGAGAATATCGACGACTTCTATCCAGACCTGCGCGATGAGCGCTTCATCTCGGCAGTTGCGATCTATCACCAGCGCTATTCCACCAACACCTTCCCGCAATGGCGCCTGGCCCAGCCGTTCCGGATGCTGGCCCACAATGGCGAGATCAACACGATCAAGGGCAACACCAACTGGATGAAGAGCCACGAGATCCGCATGACGTCGGATGCGTTCGGGCTGGCAGACCGGGACGTGCGCCCGGTGATCCAGCCGGGAAGCTCGGACTCGGCTGCACTCGATGCCGCGTTTGAAGTGTTGGTGCGGGCCGGGCGGGATGCGCCGATGGCCAAGGCCTTGCTGGTGCCCGAAGCCTGGGCCAAGCATGAAAAGGTGATGAAGCCGTCGCACCGGGCGCTCTATGCCTATTGCAATTCGGTGATGGAGCCATGGGACGGGCCAGCCGCGCTCGCCATCTTCGACGGGCGCTGGGCCGTGGCCGGGATGGACCGCAATGGTCTGCGTCCGATGCGTTACTCGATCACCGGCGACCAGATCCTGGCCATCGGGTCGGAAACCGGGATGTGCCCGCTGGAGGGCAAGCAGATCGTGCGCCGCGGCCGGATCGGGCCGGGCCAGATGCTGGCGTTCGACACGGCTGAAAAGCGGCTCTACGCCCATGACGAAATCGTCGACCAGCTGGCCGCCGCCCATCCTTATGAGCGCTGGCTGGAGCGGGTGGTCGAACTGGAACCGCTGATCGGACCGGGTGCCGAACCGATGGTGAGCACGCAAGCCGATCTGCGCCGTCGCCAGACAGCTGCTGGCATGACCTTCGAAGACCTCGAGATGGTGCTGGCCCCCATGGCCGAAGACGCCAAGGAGGCCATCGGCTCGATGGGTGACGATACCCCGCTGGCGGTGCTGTCAGAGAAGTACCGCCCGTTGTCACACTTCTTCCGGCAGAACTTCAGCCAGGTGACCAATCCGCCCATCGACCCGCTGCGCGAAGCCGGCGTGATGAGCCTGAAGACCCGGTTCAAGAACCTCGGCAATATCCTGGCCCAGGAGGAGGGCCAGCAGGATGTGCTGGTTCTGGAAAGCCCGGTGCTGACGAATGGCATGTATGAACGCATGCTGCGTGCACTCGGCGAAGGCTTTGAAGTCATTGACTGCACCTATGATCTGCCCGCCAACCCGGATGATGCGGGTACCGCTTTGTGGGTCAGACTGGAGGAGATCAAGGAAGCTGCCGAATATGCCGTGCGCGCGGGGCGCAGCCATCTGGTATTGTCCGACGAGGCCATCGGGCCGGATCGGGTCGGGGTGCCGATGATCCTGGCCACAGGCGGTGTGCATGCCCACCTGCTGGAGCGCGGTCTGCGCTCCTTCTGCTCGATCACGGTGCGGGCGGCCGAGTGCCTGGACACCCACTATCATGCAGTTCTGGTCGGCGTTGGTGCGACCTGCGTGAACGCGTGGCTGGCGCTGGATTCCATCGCCGACCGGCATGCGCGCGGCCTCTTGGGAGAGCTGTCGCTGGGTCGGGCGTGCGAGAACTTCAAGCTGGCCATCGAGGCGGGTCTCTTGAAAATCCTGTCCAAGATGGGGATTTCGGTCCTGTCTTCGTATCGCGGCGCCTATAACTTCGAGGCGCTGGGGCTGAGCCGTGCGCTGGTGGCAGAATTCTTTCCCGGCATGCCGTCACGGATTTCGGGCATTGGTCTGGAAGGCATCGCGCGCAAGTCTGTGGAACTGCATGCCCAGGCTTGGGACAGCGCAGTGGTGCGCCTGCCAATCGGTGGCATCTACAAGGCCCGCGCCAGCGGCGAAATTCACGCACTCGAAGCCGCGCAGATCCATCAGTTGCAGAGCGCGGTGACTTCGGGCTCCTATGCCGGGTTCAAGAAGTATCTCGCGATGCTGGGCAGCCGGGCGCCGATCCAGATCCGCGATCTGCTCGACTTCCGCTCGCCCAACCGGCCAGTGGCGCCAGAGGATGTCGAGAGCATCAACGAAATCCGCCGCCGCTTCGTGACGCCGGGGATGAGCCTCGGCGCCCTGTCGCCCGAAGCCCACGGCACGCTGAACATCGCCATGAACCGGATCGGCGCCAAGTCCGTCTCTGGCGAGGGTGGTGAGGATCGGGCGCGCTACACCCCGCTGCCCAATGGCGACAATGCCAACAGTGCGGTCAAGCAGGTGGCATCAGGCCGGTTTGGCGTGACGGCAGAATACCTCAACCAGTGCCGCGAGATCGAGATCAAGGTCGCCCAGGGCGCCAAGCCCGGCGAGGGCGGCCAATTGCCCGGTTTCAAGGTGACAGAGCTGATCGCAAAGCTTCGTCACGCCACGCCGGGCGTCACCCTGATCAGCCCGCCGCCGCACCATGACATCTATTCGATCGAGGATCTGGCCCAGCTGATCTATGATCTGAAGCAGATCAATCCGCTTGCCAAGGTCTGCGTGAAACTGGTGGCCCAGGCAGGCGTCGGCACGGTCGCCGCAGGCGTGGCCAAGGCCAAGGCCGACATCATCCTGATCGCCGGCAATGTCGGCGGCACGGGGGCGAGCCCCCAGACCTCGATCAAATATGCCGGGGTGCCGTGGGAATTGGGGCTGGCCGAGGCCCATCAGGTGCTCACCCTGAACAATCTGCGCAATTCTGTCGTGCTGCGCACCGACGGCGGGCTGCGAACCGGGCGCGATATCGTGATGGCGGCCATGCTGGGCGCGGAGGAATTCGGGATCGGCACGCTGTCGCTGGTAGCCATGGGCTGCATCATGGTGCGCCAGTGCCATTCCAACACCTGCCCTGTGGGTGTGTGCGTGCAAGACCCGGCTTTGCGCGAGAAGTTTACCGGAACGCCGGAGAAGGTCGTCAATCTGATGAGCTTCATCGCAGAGGATGTGCGCGAAATCCTGGCCTCGCTCGGCTTCCGCAGCCTGAACGAAGTCGTCGGCCGCACCGATCTGCTTGCCCAAGTGTCACGCGGGGCATCCCACCTCGATGACCTTGACCTCAACCCGCTGCTGGTCCGCGTCGAGGGTAATGCACCGGCCCGCTTTGACGTGAACAAGCCGCGCATCGAAGTGCCCGACACACTGGACGCCCAGATGCTGCGCGATGCCGAACCCTTCTTCAAGAGCGGGGAAAAGATGCAATTGTCCTATGGCGTGCGCAATGTGCAGCGCGCCATCGGCACGCGCGCATCCTCCCACATCGTGCGCACATTCGGCATGGATGCGCTTCCGGAGGGCCGGTTGCAGGTGCGGCTGGAAGGCTCGTGCGGCCAGTCGCTTGGCGCCTTTGCCGTGCGCGGCCTGACGCTCGATGTGGTCGGTGATGCCAATGACTATGTTGGCAAGGGACTGTCTGGCGCCACGATCCAGCTGAAGCCTGCGCCCGGCCAGTCGATCCGGCCGGAAGACAACACGATCATCGGCAACACCTGCCTCTATGGTGCCACGAGCGGGGCCCTGTTTGCCAATGGTCAGGCGGGGGAACGGTTTGCCGTGCGCAATTCCGGCGCCACCGCCGTGGTCGAAGGACTGGGTTCCAACGGCTGCGAATACATGACCGGCGGGCGGGTTGTGGTGCTGGGCCCGATTGGCGACAATTTCGCCGCCGGGATGACGGGCGGCATGGCCTTCGTGCTCGACCGATCAGGGCGTTTTGCGGATCTGGTGAACCCTGAAGCCGTGGTCTGGCAACGCGTTGAAAGTCCGTTCTGGCGCGCGGAACTGGAGAGCCTGATCGAACGCCACCACGCCGCCACGGGATCACCGCTGGCCAAGCGCCTGCTGGAAGACTTCGACGCGGCCTTGGGCGATTTCTGGCAGGTGGTTCCAAAAGAAATGCTGTCACGGCTGGAACAGCCACTGTCTGCGGCGGCTTGAGCTGCAGGAGCGCGACTGACCTCAGTCGCAAGACGGTCGGGTGGATGATGCGGCTGAGCGCTGAACTTCCCGAGGTCTTGGCTCTTCGCTATCGCTTGGCCGGGATGACAATCTTTTCTGCCCGGCTCGCGTTGGAAGGAGCCGCTGCCGTCCTCCACGCCTCCTGACGGACAGCCAGTGGTGCGTGCTGGATGGCTTCGAGTGACATGCGGTCTCTCTTGAGGTTGTAGACGGCATGATATTGCCCTTGCGCCACCGGTCAAGCATCCCGCCCGCCATGGTGACAGCAAAAAGGCCACCGGTTGCCCGGTGGCCCTTTGGTTTCATACTCTGTCATCCCGGCCGGAGCGCAGCGCAGAGCCGGGATCTCGGGAGGTTGATCACATGGTTCCGGAGGTCCCGGATCGCCTTGCGGCGTCCGGGATGACAGCGATTATGCTCAAGCCGCTTCCTTTGCAGCTTCCCCGCCGAACCGGCCGTGGAAGGTTTCGCCCTTCTTGGCCATGTCCTTCAGGAGCTTGTTGGGCTTGAAGCGCGGGCCGTATTTCTTGGCCAGCATCTCGCACTGGGCCACGAACTTCGCCACGCCAATCCCGTCGATATAGCTTACCGTGCCGCCGGTGTAAGGCGCAAAGCCCCAGCCCAAGATCGAACCAATATCCGCATCGCGCGGATCGGTGATCACGCCTTCTTCAAAGCAG
>JALOSP010000055.1 GCA_025458365.1 Hyphomonadaceae bacterium | reverse complement strand
GCCGCATCGAAGCATTCGACGAACCAGGCCTTGCCGCCATCGACTTCGTCCAGCAACACGGCTGTGGTCCCCGCAGGAACACCTTCGCAGTCGGTCGCGAGTTCAAAAGTATCAAATTGGCGCATCATGGCCGTTTCCCGGGGAAAGCAGTTACAAGCGAAGGAATATCACTTTCCGGTAAAACTTGCCAGATCGTTGTGAATTCATAGGCCCGACGGTTTTGGTGCGTTGATTGGTCCGGTGATCCTCCAACTTCTAGCGCCGGGTCGTTGTTGCTGGATCGCAGTTTCCAGCATTGCGTGGTGCAGCAAGGCTGCTTCGAGCTGCTGTGGTGCACTCTTCGAGAAACCGGCTGCGATTAGAAATCGTGCCTTCGGACCACCGCTATCGTGCTCTTGCGCAAGAAGATAATGAGTCAACTTTCGTGGTTGGATAACCGCGAGTTTGGCATTTGGCATTCGGCCCACAACCGAAAACCCTACCGCGCAAACTTCTGGAACTTGATCCGGCTCGGGATGATCTCCGTCAGGCCGAGGCGACGCTTCTTGTCTTCCTCATAGGCTTCGAAATTGCCTTCGAACCATTCCAGATGGCTGTCGCCTTCATAGGCCAGGATGTGGGTGCACAATCGGTCCAGGAACCAGCGGTCGTGGCTGATCACCACGGCGCAGCCCGGCCAGTCTTCCAGCGCATTCTCAAGTGCCTGCAAGGTTTCCACGTCGAGGTCGTTGGTCGGCTCGTCGAGCAAGAGGACATTGGCGCCAGAGCGCAGCGTCTTGGCCAGATGCACGCGGTTGCGTTCACCGCCGGAAAGCAGACCCACCTTCTTCTGCTGGTCGCCACCTTTGAAGTTGAAGGTGGAGACATAGGCGCGCGAATTGACTTCGCGGCCACCCACGTCGATCACGTCCAGACCACCGGAGATTTCTTCCCAGACGTTTTTCCTGTCATCCAATGTATCGCGGCTCTGATCGACGAAGCCGAGTTTCACGCTTTCACCAATCGTGATCGTGCCGCTGTCGGGTTGTTCCTGTCCTGTGATCATCCGGAACAGGGTGGATTTGCCGGCCCCGTTCGGCCCGATGATGCCGACAATGCCATTCGGCGGCAGCTTGAACGACAGGTCCTTGATCAGAAGCCGGTCGCCATAGCCCTTGTTGAGGCTCTCGAAGGCAATGACATTGTTGCCCAGACGCGGACCGGGGGGGATCTGGATGGTGGCGAATGTCTGCTTTTCGCGCTCTGCGGCGTTGGCCATTTCCTCATAGCGGGTGAGGCGGGCCTTGGACTTGGCCTGACGGGCCTTCGGGCTCTGGCGCACCCATTCCAGTTCCTTGGCCATCACCTTGGAGCGCGCGTCGCTCTCGCGCTCTTCCTGCAGCATGCGCTTGGCTTTCTGTTCCAGCCAGCTCGAATAATTGCCTTCGTAAGGGATGCCCTTGCCGCGATCGAGTTCCAGCGTCCACTTGGTCACCTGATCGAGGAAGTAGCGGTCGTGGGTGACGAGGATCACGCAGCCGGGGAATTCTTCCAGGTGGTGCTGCAGCCAGGCCACGGATTCGGCATCGAGGTGGTTGGTCGGCTCGTCCAGCATCATCATGTCGGGCTTGGACAAAAGCAGGCGGCAGAGCGCCACCCGGCGCTTTTCCCCGCCGGACAGCTTGGAGATATCCGCATCATTGTCCGGGCAGCGCAGGGCGCCCATCGCCATCTCGATCTTTGAATCGATGTCCCACGCATCGGCCAGATCGATCTGCTCCTGAAGCGTGGTCATCTCCTCCATCAGCTCGTCGGTGTAATCCTCAGCCATGGCCATGGAGACGGCGTTGTAGCGGTCAAACAGGATCTTTTCCGGGCACTCGGAGATCACGTTTTCCCAGACGCTCTTGGTCTCGTCCAGCTCCGGCTCCTGGGCCAGATAGCCCATCTTGGTTCCCTTGTTGGGGAAGGCCTCGCCAGTGAAATCCTTGTCGATCCCGGCCATGATCTTCAGCAGGGTGGATTTCCCCGACCCGTTGACGCCGACCACGCCGATCTTCGCATCGCCATAAAACGACAGCCAGATATTCTCGAACACCTTCTTGCCGCCGGGATAGGTCTTCGACAGGCCTTGCATCTGGAAGATATATTGCTGTGCCACGGGTGGGGTCTTTCGCTGGTGGTGTGGAGGGTTTGCTCGCGCTCTCTAGCCGGATGTGCGGGGCAGGGGAAGGTTGCGGGGCAGGGCCGTCAGGAGGACGTGATTCCAGTTGCTCGAACGCTATTGTCTGATACGCTTGTCCTCCTTGGGAGGGTTCGCGTATGGCTGAGTTCAAGTTCCTTCACCGGCGGGCGTTTCTGGGCGCTGTACCGGGATTGATGGCCAGTGGGGCCGCAGCGCAAGGCTTCAATCCAAACGCACGGGCTGGCGATGCGACCGGGCTGACCTTCATAGGCACGCCACAGATGACACTCGGCCCATTCTATCCGATTGTGCGGCCGCATGATCAGGACTTCGACCTGACCCGGATCGGCCGCAACGGACCGCGCGCATTTGGCGAAGTCATCGACCTCGCAGGTCAGGTGACCCGTGCAGACGGTCTGACACCGGTCAGCGGTGCCACGGTCGAGCTGTGGCAGGCCTGTGCGAGCGGCGCCTACAACCATGGGGCCGATCCCAATCCAGCTCCGAAAGACCCGCGATTCCAAGGGTTTGCCCGCTTGCGGACAGACGGGCAGGGGAGGTTCAGGATTCGCACTGTGATGCCAGGGCCATACGGGAATCGCGCACCGCACATTCATTTTGACGTTATCGGGCGCCAGCGCCGGTTGATCACCCAGATGATGTTTCCCGATCACCCCCTGAATGCGACGGATAACGTGCTGCTGCAGGTGCGTACCGATGAATTGCGGGCGCGCACGATTGCGACACGGGGGGATCCGGCGGCAGCGGGCGATCCACCGCTGTATCTCTACAAGGTAGTCCTTGGGGGCGAGTGACCAGGGCTCGGGAATGACCGGGCAGGCTTGGAGATGCGAAACGTGTCGCCTTCGGGTCACCACATCACGCGATACTGCACAAACCCGCTTTTTTCGGCCACGCGGTCATAGAGCACCATGGCGTCCGTATTGGTCTCATGGGTCAGCCAATAGACGCGCGAACAGCCGCGCGCTTTGGCGGCATCAACCACAGCGTCGATCAAGGCCTTGCCCACGCCCCTGGCGCGGCCTTCCGGGGCCACGAACAGGTCTTGCAGATAGCAATAATCGCCGGGCGTCCAGCACGAGCGGTGATCGATCCAGTTGACCATGCCGATGGCCATGCCGGCTGGACTGCGGGCGAGGAAGCCGCCCATCGGCTCGTTCTCCCCGGTCAGGCGATTGAAGGTCAAAGTGGTGGTTTCGTCGGGCACACTGGCCTTGTAAAAGGCGAGGTAATTCTGCCAGAGCGGCTCCCAGTCCGGGAAGTGGGTGCTGTCCAAGGGGGTGATCGTGGCCATGGTGTTTCCGTGGTTCCCGGTGCGCAATTCGTTTCCATGGAAACGAAGTTGCGCACCAGACTGCTGATTGTGCTCAGATTTAATACGTTGAAATGATACCATCTGAACGAAATCTGCTCTGGCGCGCTGGCCGTACGGGTCAGTCTCAATACAGCCAGACCAGCGGCTTGATGATCCCGGCAAACTGAAGGTGCTCGATCCCTTCCATCACCGGGATGATCAGCAGGAACACCAGACCATCCAGCAAGGTCATCAGCAGACGATGCGGTCTGACTTCGATCAGGTCGGGTGATTTGAAGGCGGACAGATCGGGCCAGAACCGTGGCGTGGTCTGGCAATAGCCGCGATAGGTTTCACCGAAATTGGCGGCCAGGAAACCCTCTTCGCGTGCGATCACGATGTGGAACGCCCCGGCGCAGAACAGGCCATAGGCCAGACCGAGGGCGAGGGTGCCGGATTCCGCGCCGATCCCGGCCGCCGCGATGGTGGAGAACAGATAGAGCGGATTGCGGCAGATCGAGTAGGGGCCGTCGGTCACGATCCGGGCAGCCTTGGAGCCGCCGATATAGAGCGTGCACCACATCCGTCCGAGGATTCCCACCGCAATCAGGCAAAGGCCGATGCCTTCGATCACCGCGTGGCCGCCATAATGCTCCCAATGCGAGGCAACGAGGCCGCTGGCCACGAGGAGGCCTGCGCCGGACACCGCGAGCAGCAATTTGCGCCACCACTGGTATCGCGACAGGTCCGCCTTGCTGGCGATGATCCCGGCTTTGCGTCCCGCCATGATCGTATCCCTGTCTCCGGCGAGCGCTGCCTGCCGCTCACAAATCCGTGAACACGTTACGCCTCAACCCGACTTGCTGGCAAGCCAGTCCACTCAGCGTTGCTTTGACCGGCTTGTCATGACGTGTCGGCAGGGCAGGAGAGGCCGCTACTGTTCCGCGGTGTCCTCCGATTGCACCTGATCAATGGACGGTTAAGTCTGGCTCTGTTAAGTGCGGCCTCCAACCACATCGGACGGCCTCGTGGCGGAGTGGTTACGCAGCGGACTGCAAATCCGTGTACCCCGGTTCGATTCCGGGCGAGGCCTCCACCCTTTCCGTCGTCATGCGTCACCAGCCTCGGTGGCCACCGGATCGCCGAGCGCATAGCGCGGCCCGGGACCGGTGATGCCCGCCCTGTCGTCGCGATTGTAAAGCCCGCAATGCGTCAGCGACAGGCAGCCGCATCCGATACAGCCGTCGAGCACATCGCGGGTCCGTGTCAGGCGGGCAATGGCGGCATCCAAACGCTGTTTCAGCTGTGTGCTGATGGCGGCCCAATCTGCAGGCGTCGGCGTGCGGCCATGGGGCAGGGAGGCCAGAGCTGTTGAGATCTCGGCCACACTCATCCCCAGGTTCTGCGCGATCAGGATGAACGAGACGCGGCGGATGTCCGAGCGCAGGTAGCGTCTCTGGTTGCCGCTCGTGCGGTGCGGGGCCAGCAGGCCACGCGCCTCGTGGAAACGCAAGGCTGACACGCTCATCCCGGTCCGTGCGGCCAGTTCGCCAATTGTGATGGTGACGGGGGCCACTGCATTTTCCTCCACGGATGGCTTGACCTCAATCAAGGTTGAGCTTGCAAAAGGGTGTCTGTCAACAGTCCGGCCAAAAGGAAACCTCAATGACAGATGCTGCAACCATGACCTGCAAGCCCGCACCCGCGTCTTCAGCCGCCGCAAACATCGAACATGTGAACCTCACGGTCAGCGATACCGGGGCGACGGCACGCCTGCTGATGGACCTGTTTGGCTGGCATGTTCGCTGGGAAGAAGATCACCCGCGCGGCGGTCACGTGATCCACGTGGGGACTGGAGGCAACTATATCGCACTCTACCAGCCTTCTTTGACACCCGGTCTGCCTCGCAAGTATGCCAAGGGCATGCCTTTGAACCATGTGGGCGTTCAGGTGGCCGACCTTGCCGCGACCCGCCAGAAGGTCATCGATGCAGGCCTCACCCCCTTCAACGATGGCAGTTACGATCCCGGCCCGGACAGCTTCTATTTCTACGACCCCGACGGGATCGAGTGGGAAGTGGTCAGTTATGGGACAATGTGACTGCCCGGACGGTACGTTTCAAGGTGCTCTTCACCTTGGTGAATCAATCGGAATCTTTCTGCTGCCTGTTAACGCGTGCTTAACCATGGAATCGGCATAAGCAGAATTGTCTTCCCACGAAGACACCCCACCATACCCAACTTTCCAACGGGATCGTCCAAAAGGCCGGTCCCGTTTTTTTGTGCCGGGCCGATCCGCCCGGCCGGCCCGGGTCCATGCGCGCAGGTGAACGGATGGCAGCGCGCAGCGCTGTCAACCAGATGGCAACCGGTGCAGTGAGATACTTGCGTGAAAGAGAAGCAGGGGTATAAGCCCGCCCACGGTATTCCTCGATAGCTCAGTCGGTAGAGCAAGCGACTGTTAATCGCTGGGTCGCAGGTTCGAGCCCTGCTCGGGGAGCCACCGTTGCACACGTTCTGCAAGCCGGGTGTCGGTGTGGAGCGATCTTCAAGACCTGACAGTGTGGCGGGCGCAGTCGTCAGTGCGAATGGACACGGGTTTGGGCGGGCAAGCATGGCATCATTGGCAAGTGTGACATGTGCTGGCAGCCTCGATCACTCTGCCCAAGCTTTACCTCAAGTCGCAGGCAACAGGGCCAGCGAAGCGCGCGAAGCCTATGTTCGCGGATATCGACAGCTCTACGCCCGTCCTGGTGTGCTGGCCAAGGTCTTGTTGCGCGGGGCAAGGCACCTGGTTTTCACTTTTGCAATTTGCATCGCAGCCGCCGCCCGGGACGACGATCCGGCCAGCTGGCTGACGCTTGCACGCCTGAAGAAAGTCGCCGCTGACCACCGCACAGCAAGCCCGGGACAAGTGGCCGCAATTGTGGCCCGTATGCTGGACCTGAAGCTCCTGCGCGCCGAGCCGCAGCCGGGCCTCGTGCGCAAGCAGCGGCTGCATCCAACAGAGACCTTGTTGGCACACCATCGCGAATTGCTGGCTGTCCAGGCCACGGCCTCAGCAATGGTCCATGATGAGCCGGGGTTGCAGCGTCTGATCGATGGTGACCGGGAGTTTGCCGCCCAGGCTGCGCAGGCATCTCTTGACGCTTTTGCCGACGGCGTGGCCTTTTTGATCCGGCATCCGGCGATGCTGGACTTCGTCCAGCGGGACTGCGGCCTGATTGCCCTGTTTGCGGTCGTGGAAGCCGCGTGGGCATCGCCTGACCGGCGCACTGTGACCGGGCTTGACCTTGCTGCGCTGGCCCAGTCACTGAATGTCTCGGTGGTTCATCTGCGCAGCATCATGCAGCACGCCTTTGATATTGGTTTCCTGCGCGACGTGTCGGCTGGTAATGGCTCGACCTGGCTGATGACGGATGCAATGCAGCAAGCCCTCGATCACTGGATTGACGATGCGATGGCGCTGTTCACACAGTGTTGCCGTAATGCCCGGTTGGGTCGCCTTGCGGACTGACCCCGCAGTCCCCGTCAGTTATCGCAGCGCCTGTGCCCCGGTCCGCACAGCCCATTCTGGAGAGACCCATGTCCGAGACCTATGATCTGTTTGTCATCGGTGCCGGGTCCGGAGGCGTTCGCGCCGCCCGGATGAGTGCCGGCTTTGGCGCGCGGGTTGCCATTGCCGAGGAGTTCCGGGTTGGCGGCACATGCGTGATCCGCGGCTGTGTGCCGAAGAAACTGTTCGTCTATGCCAGCGAGTTTGGTCACGAGATGACCGACATTGCGCCCGGCTATGGCTGGACCTTCGAGAACGCCCGGTTTGACTGGACGGTGCTGCGCGACAATGTGGCCGCTGAAGTGGACCGGTTGAGCGGTATCTACACCCGCAATCTGAACAATTCGGGGGTGGAGATCTTCCATCACAAAGCCGTACTGGCCGGTGACAACCAAGTGCTTCTCGGTGACGGGCGGCTGGTCACGGCCAAACATGTTCTGATCGCG
>JALOSP010000054.1 GCA_025458365.1 Hyphomonadaceae bacterium | reverse complement strand
AACCTTGTAGGGACCGGAGGCGGCGACGATGGTGGCACAGGCCGCCAGACAGGCCAGCATGACTGCGACCAGCCCGAAACGCATTGTCCTGCTTGGCTTTGGCATTGGGAATTCTCCTGTGGGCCTGTCAATCATGAAGAAGGCGTCTGCCAGCGGTCGAGCGTGCGGCGCATCAGCGCGGCATCGGCAGCCTCTGGTGCACGCTCCAGATATGTCTGCAACGCCGCAATGGCGCCCGGCTTGTCATCATTGCGAAACAGGATCATCGCCAGCTCGCGCCAGGTTTCTGCTGGCGCATCCGGAAAGCCGGTGGCCCGCTGATAGGCGGTCAGGGCTGTGACATCGTCACCCGCTGCCCGGCGCAGGCGATAGGCCTCACCCGCATAGAAATCCATCACACCCTCATCGCCGCCCAAGCGCAGACGTTCCACCAGCGCGAGCATCGCTCCATAGTCCCTGCGACGGATCTCATCGCGCAGCCAGTCACTCAAAAACGGGCGGATCGCGGCCCTGTGGCGCTCTGCACCCAGGGTCAGCGATGCACCAGCCGGTCCGGCAAGCCGTTCGGCCCCGGCGGCAAGGTCTGCCATGCGTTCGCCCGTGATCGGGTGGGTCCGGAAAATCCCGCCGCGCGTGTCAAGCCGCCGTGTCTGCAGATTGTCCGAGGCCTGCTGCAAAGCCAGCGCGGTTTCCCAGATCGCCGCGGCCTGATCAGGCGCATATCCAGCCTCGACCATCAGCGCCTGACCGACTGAATCAGCCTCCCGCTCGAACTCGCGCGAGAATGCGAACAACCCGGCAATATTGCCCCAATAGGCTGCAGTCCGCAGGATGTCGGCGTATTGGGAATAGTTGATGAAATCGGCATCGAATGTGGCCATCGCGCCGATCACGATATTGAGCGCCAGCAAGGCGCCCTGCCTCGCGCGCATCGATTCGAACTGGCGCAGTGAGTGGTTGCCGCGGAAATGGGCGAACTCGTGACCCAACACAAACGCGACCTGGGCCTCATTGGTGGCGCGCAACAGCAGACCGGTCCAGACCTCGGTGTAGCCATTGGGCATCACGGTGGCATTCAAGGCTGGCCGACGGAACACGCCCAGTCGAAGATCATCGCAATAGCCGACCGCGACCTTGCACTGGATTTCGCGGACATAGGCATTCAGGCCCGGATCGGTGATCAGCGCGGGCGAGAGCCGGGCCTCACGCTCGGCCTCGGCGCTGATGGTCCAGATGCCGTCTTCGCTGCTTTGGGGGAGCGGCCTTGCGCCGGCTGCCCGGACCACCTCGACAGCTGCGCTTGGGCTGTCTTGAGCCGGCGCCGACCCTTGGTCGCGCTCAGCCGCTCTTGCAGCCAGAGCCGGCGTGAACAGGCCAAGGCCCGCCACCAGCAGCGCAATGGCCCGCCGCTGGCTTGCACCCGGCCATTTGGGTTGCCGGCCTTGCATCAGAACGGCGCATCCTTGAACACCGCGGCCACGAGGCTGCTGGCACCTTCGGCAGTCCGCATGTCATCAGCCGGACCTGCTGTCGCCAGATTGAACCACACCACCTGACCTGTCTCCAGCCGCACCAACGAGGCATAGAGTTGCTGGCTGCACCCGCCCACGTCGCCGCCTTGCGTCACGATGAAGGCAACAACCCGCACTGCCACCCGGCCAGCGGACGACCAGCATCCGCCGCCGCCCATGAACAGGGCATAGCCGCCCCGTCCGTCCGGCGACAGCAGCAGGGCGCCTTCACCCAATGTCCAGTCAAATTCCCGGCCCTTCGACGGCAGCGCCTGACCGGGTACATAGTGATGGGTGTATAGTGCATCAGCGACCCGGTCATGCAGGCGCAGAACTTGCCCGACCCTTCCGTCCATCATCGAGGATGGATCGACTTCGCCTGCCTGGTAGCCCTTGGCGGCAACCAGCGCCGAAAGGGCCGTCACCAGATGCGAACCGGCCTGTTCGCTCCAATCGGCCCGACGTTCCCTGACGCCGGAAGCCCCCAACAGGGACAGCTCGATTTCAGGCTTGATCACGACAAGGCGGGATCCGGAGGTCGGTCTTTCGACAAGATTGGCCGCCACACGGCTGTCAGTTGTCGTACAGCCTGCCAGCAACAGGGCCAGTGCCACAGCCGCTCCAGACAGAAATTGCAAACGTGCGGGCATCGGCCACCTCCGATAGTCAGATGTCATGTATTCACGAATCCCGAACGCCGTCACCATCGCAGTTGCAGCAGGCGGGGTTTTCAGGTCCAGGCCAATTGCCAAACGCCGATCGGTGTGGACCTCAGGGCCGCCATTGACCTTCCAACCCGAACGGTTGACACACGATCATGCTCTCGATCCTAGACCTGTTCCGCATCGGTATCGGCCCCTCCAGCAGCCACACGGTCGGACCGATCCGGATTGCCGGTCGGTTTGTTCGCGGCCTGAGGACCAATGGGCTGTTGGCAGATGTCGCGCGGATGCAGGTTCGCCTGCAAGGCTCGCTGGCTTGGACCGGGGCCGGGCATGCCACACCAAAGGCTGTCTTGCTGGGCTTGCTCGGGTTCGAACCCGAAACGCTCGATGGGTTGGCAGCCGAGGCCGCTCTGGAGGATCTGCACCGGTCGCACCGGCTGGCCTTGTCCGAGGGGGCGCAGATCGGGTTTGATCCACAGTCCGATATCATGTTCGACTACGAGACTGTTCCTGACCTTCATCCCAACGCCATGCATCTCTTGGCCTTCGACCAGTCCGGTACGACGCTGGCTGACGAGCATTGGTATTCGACGGGTGGCGGCTTCATCGCCTCGCGGGCGCAATTGCTGACCCCTGTGGCCGATGACCGGCTGGTGGTGGGCAGACCAGTGCCTTTTCCGTTCAACTCGGGCGACGAACTGCTGGCTATGTGCGCCGCACAATCGGCCAGCGTGGCAGACATCGTGCTGGCCAATGAGGATGCGATGCGCCCGCGCGAGGAGACCTTTGCCCGGATCGATGCGATTGCAGGGGTCATGCTGGCTTGCATCGCACGCGGTCTGGTATCGGAAGGCACCTTGCCGGGCGGCTTGAAAGTCCGCCGCCGGGCACCCGGCTTGTGGCAGAGCTTGCAAGCTGCACCGATGGCCAATGAACGCGAGACCCTGTTCGACTGGCTCAATGTGTATGCCATGGCCGTGAATGAGGAAAATGCGGCGGGTGGTCAGGTGGTCACCGCGCCCACAAACGGGGCAGCAGGCATCATCCCGGCCATCATCCGGCATTATTGCAACCCGGCCGAAATGGGGCCCGATCCGGTGCGCACCTTCTTGCTCACTGCAGGCGGCATCGGCCTCCTGTACAAGCAAAGGGCCTCGATTTCAGGCGCCGAAATGGGCTGTCAGGGGGAGGTCGGGGTGGCGTGTTCGATGGCAGCAGGCGGACTGGCTGCCGTCTGGGGTGGCACCGCCCAGCAGGTCGCCAATGCGGCGGAAATCGGCATGGAACACAATCTGGGCCTGACGTGCGACCCTGTCGGCGGGCTGGTGCAGATCCCTTGCATCGAACGTAATGCAATCGGTGCTGTCAAGGCCGCGAACGCGGCCCGGCTTGCCTTGCACAGCCTCGAACAGACCCGCGTCACCCTGGATCAGGTGATCGAGACCATGCGCCAGACCGGCCTGGACATGAGTGCAAAGTACAAGGAAACCAGCCAGGGCGGATTGGCGGTGAATGTAGTGGAATGCTGAACGCAAGGCAGCTTTTCAAGCAGGCACCACTGGTCGGGTCCGTTCCGGCAACATCTCGATGTCGGCCATCAGATCGCCGCTGAGGGCTTCGCACGCATCACCCAGCGCCTGAGGCGACAGCCCGTCAGGCATCCAGACGACAGCCCGGGCCGAAAACATCATCTCCCCCGACATCGAACCATGCTCGGCAGCAGTTTCCAGTGTTTCAAACACCGCGCCAGTGGCAGCCAGCGCCGTGGCCAGATCGGCGACGATTCCTGGCCGGTCCACGCAGGCCAGAACCAGCCGGGCCCGCCTGCCCTTGACCTCGACACGGCGCTCTCCTCCATCAGCGACCACAGGTCTGATCTGGGCAGTGTCCAGATTGGCCAAAGCGAGCAACAGCCCATCCCGGCGGTCATCGGCAATGTCGATCTGGATGACACCGGCCAGCGCGCCGGCCAGCCGGGTGATCGCGCTATCGACCCAGCTGCCGCCATGGCTGCGGATGATCCCGGCAATCATGCCAACCAGTCCGCGCCTGTCGGGGGCCGCCACCGTCAAAACCATGCGGGCATTTGTCATTTTGGTTTCATCCCTTCCGACTGGAGCGCTCCGGCTACAACGTGGAGCACAGCATTTCTACATCCAGCGTCCAATCCGGCTCAATCCGTCAACACGACACAGACCGATGCATCTGGCGACAGAAGACTTCAAAACCCCGCAAACACGCGCTGGCTGGAGCGCGCGAGCGTCCCACATCCATCCATGACCTGCCAACAAGGCGGTACGAGTTCATCCGCCAGCCGGTTTTTCCAGCGCGGCAAGTGCAGCGTTGCGATTGGCGTGTGGCCACAGGATCGGCTATCCGTGCCGGGTGTGCAGGCAGAACCATGCCGGTTCGTGTTGGCCGACAGACGACCTCTTGGACGGATCAATGGCAGATATTCTGGCAGGAATTGATTGGGCCGGACTGTTGCCGTTCATTGCCATCGGCTTTGTGGCCCAGATGGTCGATGGCGCGCTGGGCATGGCATTTGGGGTCATCTGCTCCACGCTGCTGGTGTCAGTCATGGGTGTGGCGCCATCGCGGGCGTCGGCGGCTGTCCATCTGGTCGAGACTTTCACAACCGGCGTGTCTGGCATCAGCCATACGCTGGCGAAAAATGTCGATTGGGTCCTGTTCCGCCGCCTGGCCATTCCCGGCGTGATCGGCGGCTGCACGGGTGCCTATCTGCTGGCCAGCATCGATTCAGAGGCCGCCCGGCCACTGGTGATGACCTACCTCACCGGCGTCGGGATCTATCTGCTCTACAAGGCCTGGCGCTATGATGCGAGCAATCACACCAATGACAAGCCCAAGCACGTGGGCTTGCTCGCTGCGATCGGCGGGTTTCTCGATGCGTCCGGCGGTGGCGGCTGGGGGCCGGTTGTGACGTCCAATCTGCTGTTGCGCGGCACCGATCCGCGCAAGACCATCGGCACGGTCAACACGGTGGAATTCATCCTGACCCTGTCGATCTCGCTGACTTTCGTGATCACGATCGGGCTGGAAGCCTTCACAAAGGTCACGGTGGGCTTGCTCATCGGTGGGATCATGGCCGCGCCATTGGGGGCAGTGGTGGTACGTTTCCTGCGGCCACGCATCCTGTTGTGGGCCGTCGGCACGATCCTGACGGCCACCAGCCTGTTCAGTCTGTATCGCGCGCTGACCGGCTGAAACCGGGTGGAGGGTTGCTGCGTATTGATCGTGTAACCCAGTCAATCCAGTGGAGCCTCTGATGACCGAGCGTCGATTTCCCGTCCAACGCACACCTGCCGAATGGCGGGCACGGCTGACCCGCGAGCAATATCGCGTCGCATTCGAACATGGCACCGAGCGGGCATTTACCTCCCCGCTCAACAACGAGCATCGCGAGGGCGTGTTCCACTGCGTCGCGTGCAACTCACCTGTCTGGTCGAGCCGTGACAAGTTCGACAGTGGCACCGGCTGGCCCAGCTTTACCCGGCCGATCAGCCCGTCTGCAGTGGGCACCAAGATTGACCGCAGCCTTTTCATGACCCGCACCGAGTGTCATTGCGCGACGTGTGGTGCCCATCATGGACATGTGTTCAATGACGGCCCGGCCCCGACGGGCCAACGCTGGTGCATCAATGGCGTGGTCCTGACCTTCCGGCCAGCCAATGCCCGTCGCGGCGAAGTTGATGGCGAGGACGATACAGCGCTGGCCTGAGAGCCGAACCTGCCCGGCAGAGTTTGCCGGAGGCATCCGCTGAGCGGCGGATTCCATCATGAATTCAGCAGCTTGAATATGGTGCGGTTCTTGAATGTCCGGATGCTCCTTCACCTGTTGGAGCATCCGATGCGCCTAGAGTTCCTGCCGCCCCACACCTTGACCGCGATTGCCTGGGCCTTGCGCGACACCCATGGCAACAATGCGCTGGCCGTGGCAGATCGCACGATCGGCGAGCTTGTCGACGATGGCGAAGACATTGTGGCAGACGCCTGGCGCTGCTTGCGTTCGGTCCTGGAGGATGTGATGAACAACAGGCTGGCGCGCCACCACACGACGGTCCACTGAGCCACAACAATCACACCAGGTGAGCATTCATCTTGCATTCGCAAACAGTGTGTAGTGCAGCCTCAGCCACGAGCAACGCCTGATCAGGCTGAAACAGTCTGATTGGAAGAGCTGTTGCTCCAACCTTGATTGTCGGCGCAACTTCAATCCTTCTGGATCGAAACTGCGCTCGAGACTGGAGCCATACATATGCTGCCTACACCGCGCGCCGACCTTGCCCCCAACACGATCGACTTCGAGATGATCCCGCTGGTCAAGCCAACCGGGTTTCGCGAGTATGACGCGCGCTGGTGGTTTGGCATTCAGGGCCATGAAAAGCCTCCTGAATTGAATGCACTGGGCGTTCAGGCTCTGGGTCTGGGTCTGGGTACGCTGTTGCATGAATATGGCGCGACCCGCGTGGTGGTGGGTCATGATTTCCGCTTCTATTCGCTGACCATCAAGCAGGCCCTCAGCCTCGGCCTGATGCAGGCCGGTTGCGAAGTGCTGGACATCGGGCTGGCCCTGTCGCCCGTCGCCTATTACGCCCAGTTCGAACTGGATGCCCCGGCTGTGGCCATGGTGACGGCCAGCCACAATGAAAACGGCTGGACCGGCGTGAAAATGGGCGCCAACAAGCCGCTGACCTTTGGTCCGGACGAAATGGGCCGTCTGAAGGACATCGTGCTGGGTGGCCGGTTCGTGGTCCGCCCCGGTGGCAGCCTGACCCGAATTGAAGGCATGCGCGAAAAGTATATTGCCGACGTGGTGGGCGATTTCAAACTGTCGCGCCCGATCAAGGTGGTGGCGGCGTGCGGTAATGGCGCGGCTGGCGCCTATGCACCCGATGCACTTCGCATGATGGGCGCCGATGTGGTCGAGATGGATTGCGAGCTGGATTACACCTTCCCGAAATACAATCCGAACCCGGAAGACGCCGAGATGCTGCACGCCATGGCGCAGACCGTCCGGTCCAGTGGCGCCGAACTGGCGCTGGGATTTGATGGTGACGGGGATCGTTGCGGCGTGGTCGATGACAGCGGGGAGGAGATCTTTGCCGACAAGATCGGCCTGTTGCTGGCGCGTGACCTTTCGGCGATCCACAAGGATGCGACCTTTGTGGTCGATGTGAAGTCCACTGGCGGCTATGCGATCGATCCGGTTCTGGCCGCCAACGGCGCGACCGTGGACTACTACAAGACAGGCCACAGCTACATCAAACGGCGCACCACCGAG
>JALOSP010000053.1 GCA_025458365.1 Hyphomonadaceae bacterium | reverse complement strand
TGAACCCGATCCCGTCGCCACGGGCTATCACCACTTTCGGCTTGCGATCCACCAGGGTGGCGTGGGCAAGGGTGGCGGGATCAACGGTAACGGTCATGAATGTGCCTCCAATCAGGGATTGGCGGCGCTCTAGGCTTGCCACACTGACAAGGGAAACAAGTTTGCTTGGATGGACTTATCGACAAATTTGATCAATCTGGGCTGTCTTGTCGCGCAGAGCCGGGCTGCGGCCTGAATACCGGATCGCCCGCTTGCGCTCTGCCACCCCGGAACGCAGAGCGTATCCGGGGCCTCGGGAGGGTTGGTGGCATGAGCAAGGCGCCTCACCCCACGCGGCGTTCGCGCCCGGACCAGAAGGGCTCACGCAATTCGCGCCGGAGAACCTTTCCCGATGGGTTGCGCGGCAGCTCGGTGATGAAATCCACCGACTTGGGCACCTTGTAGGCCGCGATCCGTTCTCGCGTGAAGGCGATCACTTCATCGGCCGTCACGCTGGCACCGGGCTTGACCACGACCAGCGCCTTGACCGCCTCACCCCATTTGTCATCGGGAATGCCGATCACGGCAACATCGGCGATGGCCGGATGGCCAAACACGGCATTTTCGACCTCGGCGGGATAGATATTCTCGCCGCCTGACACGATCATATCCTTCACCCGGTCATGGATATAGAGGAAGCCCTCCTCATCCATGAAACCCGCATCACCGGTGTAGAGCCAGCCATCGCGCACTGTCTCGGCCGTTGCGTCCGGGCGGTTCCAATAGCCCTTCATGACCGTGGTGGAGCGCATGGTGATCTCGCCGACTTCACCCACGTCACAAACGCTGCCATCGTCACGACGGCACTCGATCTCGAAGCCCGGCCAGGGGATCCCGCAAGAGCGCAGCTTGCCACGGGCTGGATCGTGGGCCTCTGGCGGCAGATAGGTACCCGCCCCCAGGCTCTCGGTCATGCCGTAAAGCTGGGTGAAGGAGCAGCCCATGGTGGCCTGGGCTGCCACCAGCAGGTCTTCGGCAATCGGGCTCGCGCCATAGAAAACCCGCTCCAGACTGGAAAAGTCCGCAGGCATGTTCGCATTCACTTGCAGCAGGAAATTGATCACAGCAGGCACGAAGAAGGCGTGCTTGATCTGTTGGGCCGGGATCGTCCGCAGAATCTCCACCGGATCGACCTGCTCCATGATGACGCTGCGCGCCCCCTGCGCCACGCACAGGATGGCAGAATTGATGCCCGCAACGTGGAACAACGGCATCGCCACCATGACCGGATCACCGATGTCGTAGGCAGCCCACTTGGCGCCAATCCCGTATTTGAAGAAGGCCTGATAATTGCCGTCTGTGCATTGCACGCCTTTGGGCAGGCCGGTGGTGCCAGACGTGTAGAGTTGCACCACATCATCATCGGGCAAGACCGGCAGCATCGGGTCTGTACCATCGTGAGCGGCCTGCCAGTCTTCATAGGAGGGCCAGCTGTCGTGGCCACCATCGAGGGCAAAGGTCAGCGGGGCAGCACCCGTGACCCCGCCCAGCGCCGCAGCGGCCGTCGCATGGAAGTGGTGGCCCACGAAAAACAGTTTCGCCGCAGAATCATCGAGCACATAGGCGACTTCTGGCGGCGCCAGCCTGGCATTGACCCCGACCAGCACGGCACGCGCCTTGGCGCAACCAAACAGCACCTCCACATAGCGATCCGAATTGGCGGCATAAACCGCGACCCGGTCACCGGGCCTGATCCCTGCAGCGATCAGTCCGTTGGCGACCCGTGTGGCACGGGCGTCAAGCTCGCCAAATGTGGTCAGCCTGTCCTTGAACACATGGGCGATGGCATCGGGGCGGTCAGCGGCCTGGACCCGTGTGATGGCAGCAATCGATGTGGTGCGATCAAAATCGAACATAGGATCCTCCATGCGCATGGTGCTGGCGGCCGGTAACGGGCCAGCCGCATCATGTCGTTGCGTCAATCCAGACCACAGGCCACAGCCGAAGGAAAGGTCGCTCGCGCGTGTGGGACCGGCCTGACCACCGCAGCGCGCGCTTGCAGCGCGCATCGCGAAATGACTGGCGCGCTTCAAGCGCGCGCTCCTTTCACCCCGCTGCGGGCCGAGAGGTTTTTGCCTTGCCGCCCTCACGCAGACAGGCGATGGCGACGCGGGGCGTCGCCGCTAAACTGGTCCCGCTTTTGGAGGTATAGCCACATGATCCCGACCACCCGGCGCCGGCTGCTGATCGGCCTGTCCATGACCGCCCTGCCTGCTGTCATCATGTCGTCAAACGCTCTGGCTCAAAGCCCGGCAACAGTCACGCCCGGCCCCGGCAGTGTGCTGCGCCGGACCTTGCTGAATGCGCTCCGCCCCGTGATCATTGCTGATTTGGGAGCTCCCATCGAGTTTGTGGTGGATGGCATCCGTGTCGCAGGCAACCGGGCTTTCGTGCAGGTGAACGCGCAACGCCCGGGTGGACGCTCGATCGATCTGGCACAGACGCCGATGGCGCGCCGCGTCGACCCGAGTCTGATCGACGGTACGCGGATCGAGGCTTTCATGGTGCGCCGAAACGGCCGCTGGAGCGTGGACGAACACGCGGTGGGCTCCACAGATGTCTGGTTTTCGGACCCGCGCTTCTGCACCCATTACAGCGCCGTCCTGCCGACGGGAATCTGCCGCTAGAGAATGCCGCGATTCAGCGGAAGCCGTTCAGTCGCATCGGGCATGCTCAAAGATATTGATTGTGTTCAAGCAACTGGCGAACATCATCCCGGCCAGAACGCCTGCACCACCAGTACGCCAGTGGCCAGAAATCCGGCAAACCACGCACCGCTGCGCACCATCGGCGGATCGACAAGGTAAGCCGGGATATAGATCACCCGCGCAATCAGGAAGATGCCACAGGCAATGGCCGTCAGCGCGTTGCCCTGGCCGGTCAGTTCGATCACCAGCGCAGCGGGCACAAACATCCAGAGCGCCTCCATCGTGTTGGCTGTGGCGCGCTTGGCCCGGCCCAGCAGGCCTTGGTCCAGCACAAGCCCGTCGCGCGCACCGATCAGATCCTTTGGGTCAAACTGCCGGTTGGCGATCACACCCTGGATGATCACCAGCACAACCATCAGAATGGACCCGCCGAGAACCGCATAGATTTCCATCGACATTGCACATCCTCCGTTGATGCTCAGGCTTGCATGCGTCGGTGATCCGGGCAACCATCCGGCACAACAAAACACGTCAGGGAGAAGCCGGATGCGGGCGATGGAAATGCACAGGGCCACCCTATCGGATGTGCGCTGGCACGAAGAGGCTGACAGTGCGCTGCAGGACGGTCAGGCACGATTGGCACTGTCGCGGTTTGCGCTGACGGCCAATAATGTGACCTATGCCGTGTTTGGTGACCGGATGGCCTATTGGAACTTCTTTCCGGCCAGCACACCGGAACTCGGCCGCGTGCCGGTGTGGGGCTTCGGCGACGTGATCGAAAGCCGGTGCGAGGGCATCACTGTCGGCCAGCGGGTCTATGGCTTTTTTCCGGTTGCCGACACGCTGGTGGTGGAACCGGGCAAGGTTAGCGCGCGTGGTTTTACCGACATGAGCGCCACCCGCCAGCCGATGAGCGCACTCTACAACGGCTATGAAACCGCAAGCCCAACAGATGCCGATACCGAGGCGCGGATCTGCCTGTTGCGCCCCTTGTTCCTGACCGGCTGGCTGATTGATCGCTGGCTGGGCGATCATGACTTCTTTGGTGCACGCCGGGTGGTCGCCTCGGCTGCGTCGTCCAAGACGGCACTGGCGCTGGCTTCAGGGCTGGCCCAGCGCAGCGATATCGAGGCCGTGGGCCTGACGTCGGCCCGCTCACGCGGGTTTGTCGAGGCGACCGGTCTGTACAACCGGGCCGTGACCTATGGCGAGGAAGCAAGCCTCGGCGACGGCGTGCCCACGATCTACGTGGACTTTGCGGGCAGCCAGACCCATACGCGGGCCGTGCATACGGCGTGTGGCGAGGCTCTGCTGCGATCGGTGGCCGTGGGTGGCGCTGACTGGGCCGCCGAACGGACTGCCGAAGCCATCCCCGGCCCGCAACCAGCCCTGTTCTTTGCGCCTGCGGTTGCCGCCGAAATGGTGGGCACGATGGGCGGGGCAGCCTTTGCCACCCAGACAGCAGCAGCCTTGCAGGACGCCATCCAAAACTCTCACCGCTGGCTCGAGGTGCACGATCTGGCCGGACTGGATCAGGCAGGGGCCAGTTGGGGCCGCCTGCTCGACAATGACGTCGGCCCGGAAGTAGGGTTGGTCGTCACATTGGGGACAAGGGCCGGATGATCACCGACTTTCCGCTCGATTTTGCCAGCTTCAAGAAGACCTGGCGGCCCAACCAGTGCCTTGCCCTGCCCCGAGGTTTCCTGTCAGCCGAGACGCCAGACATGGAAAGTCCGGTGCTTGCTGCGTCGGTCGATCAGGTCCGCACGGCATGGCTGGCCGTTATCGCCAGCCAGCCACGCACCCGCAGCCTGCGCGAAGCCGGCAACCAGATCGAAGTGGTACAGACCACTGCCCTCATGCGGTTTCCCGACACGATCACCATGCGCACCATCGACCTGGGTGACGGGCGGACTTCCGTCGGGGTGTTCTCGCGCAGCCGCTTCGGGATCCGCGATTTCGGCGTGAATGCCGCGCGCGTGCGCGACTGGTTGCAGGCGCTGCAAGTGGCGCTGAACACCGGGCTGTGACAGGCGGTATTCCGGTTTATGTCAGCGCCGTGACCATGTTTGTACGATATCTGAAAATTGCCATCGGCTGGCTTGCGGCACTGGCCGGACTGCTGGCCATCGGCTGGACTTTGACGGGGCTGGCAATGGCGGCAGGTGGATTGGGCACGGCCCCGCGCGGGCAGATGGTGGATGTGGGTGGCCGTTCGATGCGGATCGTGTGTGAGGGCACGCGCGCGCCCGGCCAGCCACTGGTTCTGTTTGAATCCGGCGCCTATTCGGGGGCCGCCGACTGGGGTTGGGTGCAGCCGCAGGTCAGCGCCTTTGCCCGCACCTGTTCCTATGACCGGGCCGGGATCGGCTGGTCGGACCCGTCACCGGAACCGCGCAGCATCGCCGTCATCAATCGCGACCTTGCGGCCTTGCTGGCCGCAGCAGGCGAGGCCGGCCCTTATGTCATCGTTGGCCATTCGATGGCGGGTCTGCTGATGCGCGGTTTCATCATCGCCCAGCCGGAGCAGGTGGCAGGGGTCGTGTTTGTCGATGCCGCCGACCCCAGCTTCCTGAGTGACCCCAACATTCTGCGCTGGGTGCAGCGGTACCAGCGGATGGCTCGTTGGGGCGCGTCGGCCTCGCGGTTCGGGCTGGTCAAACCCTTGGGCCCGTTCTTTGCCAACGGGATCGGCCTGCCAGCCGGCCCGGCGCTGGACGAGAAGCGCCGCCTGTTCGGCAACGCTACCCACCTGGCGGGAGCCTCCGCCGAGATCAACCAGATCGGTGAGGGCGTGGATGCACTGGGGGCCGCGGATGTCCGCCTGTCGCAAATCCCGGTCAGTTCGATCACGGCTGGCGGGCCGGAAGATCCCCGCAACAGGGTGACGGCGCTGTCGCCTTCTGGCCGGGCCATCGCCATTGCCGAGGCCACCCATACCAGCCTGTTGGGTCCACGCCACGGGACGGCTATCGTCACCGAAGTCCGGCGGATCCTCGATGAAGTGACCGGCACGGAGCCCGCCCGCTGAGCCGTCTGCTGAACCGCCCCTTTGACGAAACCGGCTGCCGGGCCTAATCGCGGCGGGTTCTTCATTCATGCACACAAGGCCCGTTCATGGACCGCATCATCCTCTCCGGTGGTACCCCACTGTCCGGCTCCCTGCCGATCTCCGGCGCCAAGAATTCCGCGCTCAAGCTGCAGGCCGCCAGCCTGCTGACCAGCCAGCCGCTGGTGCTGACCAACATGCCCGAACTGGCCGACACCCGGTTCATGGTGCAATTGCTGGAGCAATTGGGCGTGCAGGTCTTCTGGCCGAAGGGTTCTGGCCGCCTGTCCATGCATGCCGAGGCGATCACCTCGTCGATCGCGCCCTATGATCTGGTGCGCAAGATGCGCGCCACCTTCAATGTGCTGGGCCCGCTGCTGGCGCGCGAAGGCCACGCCACAGTGTCATTGCCCGGAGGCTGCGCGATTGGCGCCCGCCCCGTCGATCTGCACCTGAAGGCGTTCGAGGCGATGGGTGCCGACATTCATATCGAGGCCGGTTACGTGAAGGCTGCTGCACTGCGCGGCCTGAAAGGCGCTCGCGTGGTGTTCCCGTTCGTCTCGGTCGGGGCGACCGAACATGCGCTGATGGCTGCCACATTGGCGCGGGGCGAGACGGTGCTGGAAAACGCTGCACGCGAGCCGGAGATTGGCGACCTTGCAAGCTGCCTGATCGCCATGGGCGCGAAGATCGACGGGATCGGCACCAGCACACTGACCATTCAGGGCGTGGACAGCCTCCATGGTGCCAATTGGAAAGTCATCCCCGACCGGATCGAGGCGGGCACCTATGCCTGTTGCGTGGCCGCCGCCGGTGGCGGCGTGACCCTGACCGATGTGGTGCCATCCACCCTGTCGTCCCTGCTCGATGTGCTGTCACGCGCTGGCGTGAGCATCGAGACAGGCGAGGATTGGATCAAGGTCAGCCGCACGCCAAGCAGTCCGCTCAAGGCGGTGGACATCGACACCCAGCCCTATCCAGGCTTTCCCACTGACTTGCAGGCTCAGGTCATGGGCCTGATGACCATGGCTGAGGGCGCCTCGATCTTCCGGGAAAACATCTTCGAAAACCGATTCATGCACGCGCCCGAGCTGCGCCGTCTGGGCGCCGACATCACGGTGCGCGGGTCGGAAGCCGTGGTGCGCGGTGTGAAGGAGTTGAAGGGCGCCCCCGTTATGGCCACGGACCTGCGTGCCTCGGTGTCGCTGGTGATTGCCGCCTTGATGGCAGACGACGAGACCAGCATTTCACGGGTCTATCACCTCGACCGCGGGTTCGAGCGGCTGGAGGAGAAGCTGTCAGGCGTCGGTGTCACCATCAGGCGGGCCTCTGGCAGTGACGAATAGACCGGTGGCCGGCGGCTTGCGCCTGCTGGCGGAGGAGCCTGAGGACCTGGCCGTGATCTCGGCGGCGGTGCAGGACGGGCTGGTTGCCATGGCAGACGCGCAATGGCTGAAAGCCCGGCGCCGGTTTTCCCTCCAGTTCCAGCGCTATTGCCATGAGCGCACCCCCGTCGCCGGGGCAAAACATGGGCAACGGGTGTGGTCCGTGCTGGCGTTTGAAGGCGTCACCGCCGTGCGGGCCCGCAAGGTCGCGCAAGCCCGGCCAGCGGCCTTTGCCTCGATCCTGTCGGTGTCGTTCGAGGCTGGCGAAGCACCGTCCGGCACCGTCACCCTGACGCTTGCTGACGATGGTGCCATCGCGCTCGACGTCGAATGCATCGACGCCGTGCTGGCCGATCTGGGTGAGGCACGGCCCGCGCTGGCCAGGC